>PMCY01000370.1 GCA_003154255.1 Candidatus Aminicenantota bacterium
GTTTGATAGGCTGGGTGTGGAAGGCCGGTAACGGTTGAAGCTTACCAGTACTAATCGCCCGTGAGGCTTGACCATAAGGTTTATTCTCGACAAAACAATGCTGCAGAAAAAGCGGAGCGGGGACAAATCTCCAATTCTCCGGAATTGGATCGTTGTCCTTGTTTCCGCGGTTCGATTGGGATTTAGTCATTAAATCCCGGCAACCATGACAGAGGGGAAACGCCCGTTCCCATTCCGAACACGGAAGCTAAGCCCTCCGGTGCCGATGGTACTGCACGGGCTGCCGTGTGGGAGAGTAGGAAGTTGCCGGGTTTTATATTACCCCTTTCGGCAGGGGGTACTGCAGGGGCTGCCGTTTGTGAGGTGGCTCCTGTTAGGAAGTTGCCGGGTTTTTAAATTTTTCCAGCAAAAAACAAAAGGGTCAGATAAAGATCTGGCCCTTTTATTTTTTGGGGCGAAGAAGCGGGGAAGGCGATTCCATCGCCCCACCCCGTCGCCGTCGAGACGAATAAAGGAATCTGGGGCACCGGCCCAAACCGTTAACGACATACTCCTCTCCTTTATTACGATCGATGATTTTTTTGGGACCGGCCGGATGGACATCCGGCGGGTCTTTCGTCAAAGGAGACGAGTATGAACATCTATGTCGGAAACCTGTCTTTCAGCGTGACTGAAGACGACCTCCGCCAGGCTTTCCAGGCCCATGGGACGGTCGAGAAGGCCGCCGTCATCACGGACAAGCTCAGCGGCCAGTCCCGCGGCTTCGGCTTCGTCGAGATGCCGAACCGGGAAGAGGCCCTCAAGGCCATCGGCGCCGTCAACGGCGTCGACCTCAAGGGTCGGGCCCTCAAGGTCAACGAAGCCAAGCCCCAGACCGACCGGCCCAGCGGCGGCGGCGGGTTCGGCGGCGGCCGCAACCGGTACTGACCGGGCGCGTCCACGGGAGCGCGGAACCGTCCTCCGGTAACATAGCCGGAAGCACGGACCCGTTCCTCAACAAAGAACAATCGGGCGGATCGCCCCGCGAGGGGAGGTCCGCCCTTTTTTTTGAGGCTGAAGCGTTGGCCGCGGCTTGGATTTCACGATTTGTATTATTGACATAGGTTCGCAGTCGGAATTATCCTGCTCCTGCGAGGGGCGGCCTCGAGGCCGAACATTCAAGCACAGAATGCCCGAAGAGTGAATAAGCAAAATCTTGACCCGCGTTAAAAGAAAATCGGGTCGATAGGATCCCTATGAAAAAGACTATGAACAGACGTGAGTTCATGGGCCAAACCTCGTCGGCATTTCTTGGCGCAGGCCTGGCCGCGAAGTCCGGATTGGGCCGGGCGATGGGTCTGCCCAATTCCAGCCGGGTCATGGAAGTTTACCATCCCCATGCGGTTTCCGGAGAGCGCCGGATCGATAAGGACATCGTCCGGCAGATGCTTCAGGAGGGCCTGCGCCGCCTGACCGGAAAGACGCAGCCCTGGTCCGAATTTTTGAGCCGGGCGGACCGGGTCGGCCTCAAAATCAACACGCTGGGCCGCCCGCTCCTGGTCACCCATCACGAGCTCGTCCAGGCCATGATCGAAGAGCTGACCGCTTTCGGCATCAGGGAGAACAACATTATCGTCTGGGACCGCTGGGAACAGCATATGACGGCGGCCCGCTTCACTCTGAATACATCGGACCGGGGAGTCCGTTGCTACGCGACGGAAGGCGGCCGCGTTTCCGTCAAAAGGCTCGACCCGAACGTCTCCTACGTCTCGGATTTCGATAATCCGGACGAGCGCGAAGGCGGGACGTCATCCCTCATTTCCAGCATTTTCACCAAAGAATGCGACAAGGTCATCAACTTGGCCGTTCTCAAGGACCACGGCTTATCGGGCTATACGATGTGCCTGAAAAATCTGGCTTATGGCCTCTGCAACAACAACAACCGGTTCCATAAGGCGCCCCATATCGGTCCGTTCATCGCCGGTTTTTGCGCCCAGCCCCTGGTCCGGAAAAAAGTCGTCCTCCATCTCGTTGACGGCCTCGAGGCCTGCTATGACCAGGGACCTGCTCCGGATAATTCCAGGGTTCTTTTCTCGCCGAAAACGATCTGGCTCGGCACGGACCCCGTCGCCCTGGACGCGGTCGGATACCGCGTCATCGACGCCAAGCGCGTGGAAAAGGGCCTGCCTCCGCTGAAAGAATCGATGGGATTCGACGGCGTACCGAGGCCGGTCGACCACATCGATCTCGCCGCGGCCAAGGGGATCGGGATCTGCGATCTCGACCGGATTAAGATCGATCGAATCGATCTCTAAGCCCGCGAACGTGGGCCTCGATCGCCCGGCGCGGTTTCCTTAGTTTATCCCGATCACCGCACCCGGCGGTATTTAACGAGAAGCGATCCGTTCGGCTCGGGGATTTTGACCTCGATGCCTCCCAGGAGCTCTTTCCCGTTCTTGACCATCACCAATCCGTAATCTTCATAGCTGACTTCGTAATCCGCGGCCGGGTCGAGGCTATGAAGAACGAGGTTTTTGGTGGATTCGACGGCCCTGGGCCGCCGGAAGGCCAGGACGATCCCGTCCTGCTGCTCGGGCCGATTCCATTGGAACGCCGCCCAGGCTTCGTCTTCGGTCGAATACTCCGTCAGCGGGTAATAGTCTCCGAAGAAATAGGGCCTTAGGGCGCGGAACTCGGCGATGTCTTCGAGGGCTAGAGTCGGCAAAAACGGAGAGTTGTTCCAGGTGCCGTTGATTTCCCAGCCCAGGACAACCGCCCCGGAAATGACGCTTCGAAAAGCGTATTTCTGGGGGTTGCCGTTTCCGGTCCCGCTGAACGGCAGATACAATTGGAGCCCATAGGTGTGGCACTGGGATCCATTGGGCTCGAAATACTGGTAGTCCGTCCTCCAGAGAGGAATGCTGCGGCCGATGGTTTCGATGTCGATCCGCCGCCCGCCCGAGGCGCAATTGTCGATCAGAAGCCCGGGGACCTTGGCCAGGAGGCCGTCCCAGAAAGCATACAACCCCGCGATGTGCTTCATCTCGGCGATGCCCACGCGGTCGGGCTTGTCCAAAAGCTTCCAGTAGGGGGCTGGATCCATGTTGAAATCCTGGCGATAGATGGTGACGCCTTCGGCCAGAAGGCGTTCGGCGATATGATCGGTCATCCATTGCAGGGCTTGAGGATTGCCCAGGTCGAACAGGCGGTTTGGGTCATTCGGCAGGAAGGTCAGCCAATCCTTGTGTTCGCGATCGATCTGGGTGCCCTCGAAAACGCGTTCGGGCTCGAACCAGAGGACGAAGCCTTTTCCCTTGCTCTTGGCCACGTCGCTGATCGATTTGATGCCGCGGGGGAATCTTTTCTTGTCGGCAGACCACGTGCCCACTCCGCCCCACCAGGACTTATGCGTGCTCTCGTACCAGCCGGCGTCGATCCAATAGGCGTCGGGTTCGATGCCGAATTGGCTGAGGCGCTCGATCATGGACAGCGCGTAGCTTTCAGTGGCGCAAGTGTATTCGTTGCAGGGGAACGGCCCGCCGAAACCGATGGCGTGGGAGAGCGGCGGCTCCAGCAGCTTGCCGTTCGGCCGGGGGGCGTGATGGGCGAGGACGAAGCGGCGGAAAAGGTTATGTCCGTCGAACCGGTCGGCCCCCTTCCAGAAGAGCAGGGATATCATGGGGATGCGCACTTCTTCGCCCGGGTGAAGACGGAAATGGGTTTTGACCATACCCGCGTCGAGGCCGACGCGGCTCCCGGTCTTCCTGACCACGGCTCTCCAGCCTCCGCTCCAGCCGATGGCGGCCACGACTCCTTGAGCGGGTCCGGCGATATTGAATATCGGGAAGGCGTTCCCCTCCGAAGATCTTCCCGCCGGCGGGCCGAAGGAGATCTCGGCCTCCTCGGAGAGGGCATCCTGGAGGGGGGCGAAATCGGA
>PMCY01000066.1 GCA_003154255.1 Candidatus Aminicenantota bacterium
TCTTCAGCACCATTCAGACGGGAGCAATCGCCGCCGTATCCATGACCTGCGCCCGCTTCATCGGCGTCTTCTGGCCCATGAGCGACACCACCGCGCGGTTCCTGGCGGCCGGGATCCTGTGGCTCCTGTCCGCGGTCAATTATCGCGGCCTGCGGCCGGGGGCCATCGTTCAGAACGTCTTCACCTCGCTGAAATTCCTATCCCTGTTCGTGCTCATCGCCATCGGCCTCTTCGCCTTCCACCCTCCGGCGGTGGCCCTGGGTCCGCTATTCCCCGGGGGCTTGACTGCCGGCGCCTTGAGCGCGCTGGGGTTGGCCCTGATGCCGGCCCTTTTCTCCTATGGCGGCTGGCAGAACCTGAATTTCGTCGGGGGCGAGGTCAAGAACCCGGCCCGAACGATGCCCCTGGCCATTCTCAGCGGCGTTGGCATGGTCGTCGCCGTCTATGTCCTGGCCAATGTCGTCTATGTCCGGGCCCTGCCGCTGCCGGCTATCGCCGGTTCCTCCAAGCTGGCCGCCGACGCCATGCAGGCCATGGTCGGGCCGTGGGGGAGCCGCTTCATCGCTGCGGCTATCGTGGTTTCGACCTTCGGCATCACCAATGTCTTCATCCTGACCGGGGCCCGCGTCTATCAGGTCATGGCCCAATCCCGGATGTTCCTCCCGGCCGCGGGACGCGTCCATCCCCGCTTTGGGACGCCGGCGTCGGCCATTGTGCTTCAGTCGGCCTGGGCTTCAGGGCTCCTCCTGACCAACGGATACGGCCGGCTGCTGCAATACGTGACCTTTGGTGACTGGATTTTTTTCGGCCTGACCGCGCTGGCCCTCATCGTCCTGCGGCGGAAAATGCCGGATGCGCCGCGGCCCTATCGGGCCTGGGGGTATCCCGTCGTGCCCGGCCTCTTTTTCCTCATCTCCGCCGCTGTCGTCCTTAATGTCTTCATCTCCACCCCCCTCAAATCGCTGGCCGGAACGGCCATCATTCTGGCCGGCCTGCCGCTTTATGTCTGGTCCCGGCGGTCCGGGACGGGCCGGCGCCCCAGAACGGCGGACCAAAGGAACGAACCATGAAATTCCCCCCCTTCGAATACATGGAATGGGCCAAGCTGATTCCGCCCGCGGCCAACAATCTCAGCCGCAGCGGCGTGGCGGCGCCCGCCTGGGACGAGCTCGGAATTGATCTACGGGAGGTGGCCCTCTACGGCGACCACCCCTACGGCTACGAACCTCTTTTACAGGCCATAGCCGCGCGGGCGGGGACGGTGCCCGGCAATGTCGTCATCGCCGCCGGCGTTTCGCAGGCCATCTTTCTTACGGCCGCCGCCCTCCTCGAGCCGGGGGATCACGTCCTCGTCGAACGGCCCGCCTACGAGCCCCTGCTCTCCGTCCCCAGGGTTCTGGGCGCCGAAATATCCCGAATCGAGCGGAGATTCGAAGACGGCTATAAAATCGATCCCGACCGGCTGGCGGAATCCCTGACCCCCCGGACAAAGCTCATTCTCTTGACGAATCTGCACAATCCCAGCGGAACCTTTCTGACGCGGGAGGAGATCGGGGCCTTGGCCGCCGTGGCCGGCCGGGTCGGGGCCCATGTCTTTATCGACGAGGTCTATCTGGAGTTCATGCCCGGCCCAAAAGGCGGGACCGCGTACGGCATGGCCGATAACATCATCGCCGCCGGCAGTCTGACCAAGGCCTATGGCCTGGCCGGGCTGCGCTGCGGCTGGATCTTGACCCCGCCGCCGCTCGTCCCGCTTTTCCGCCATGCCGTCGACCACATCTTCGTCGAGAATGTCTTCATGGCCGAACAGATCGCCGCCCGGATCTTCCCGCGGCTCGCCGCCCTTCGCCTGCGCAATCAGGCCATCATCGGTCCGAACCACGCCCGGGTAGCCGCTTTCATGGCCGGCGAACCGCGCCTTGAATGGGTCGAACCGTATGGCGGAATCATCGCTTTTCCTAGGCTCAAGTCTTCCGGATCGGGGGACGAGCTGGCCCGCCTCCTCAAAGAACGGCATCAAACCTCGGTCGTCCCGGGAAGGTTTTTTGAAGAGTCCCGCCATTTCCGGCTGGGATTCGGAGCCCCGCCGGAGATTCTGGAGAGCGGCTTGAAAGCCGTCGGCCGGGCCCTCGGAGAGCTTTAGACGGCCGGCTAGGCGGGGCGTCCTTTCACGGGGCGCGGCTCGCGGACCAGACTGTACCGGTTCATCTTGTTATAAAGCGTCGTCCGGGAAATATTGAGGATCTTGGCCGTCCGCTTTAAGTTGAAGCGGGTCAGCTTGAGAAGATAGACGATATATTCTCTCTCCAGGTCCTCGAGCGTGGAAAGGTTTTCCTTATCCGGAAACGACGGTCGCCGCTTAAGGACCGCCTGGTCGCGGAGATTCTTGGGCAAATCGCCCACATCGATGAAATCCTTCTTGGTCAGCATGGCCGCGCTCTGTAGAACGTTCTCCAGCTCGCGGACATTGCCCGGCCAGTCGTATTTCAGGAATACTTTCTGGACTTCGCGGGTCAGTCCTTTGATGGACTTGTCATAGGCTCTATTATTAACATCAAGGAAATGGCGCACGAGCAGAGGCACGTCCTCGGGACGCTCCCGCAAAGGCGGGATGCGGATTTCGACCCGATTCAGGCGGTGGAAAAGGTCCTCACGAAAGGTCCCCTTGCGGCAGGCCTCGGCCAGGTCNNACGCGAAGAAGCTTGGACTGGACGGGCAGGGGGATCTCTCCGACCTCGTCCAGGAAGATGACCCCTTCATGGGCTTCTTCGAAGAGCCCGCGCTTGTTCCGGTCGGCGCCGGTGAAGGCCCCTCGGACATAGCCGAACAGCTCCGATTCAAAGAGCGTTTCAGGAATGGACGTGCAGTCGCAGACCACCAGGCGGCGGTTTTTGGTCTCGCTCATGGAATGCAGGGCGCGGGCGACCATCTCTTTGCCGGTGCCGGTGTCTCCGATGATGAGAACGGTGCTGAAATGCCGGGCCACGCTCTCCATCAGGGCGAAAACCTCCAGCATATACGGATTTTTGCTGAGCAGGCCCTGGAAGTTGTATTTTTTTTCCAGCCGGCGCTCCAGGAGGAAAGTCTCCCGCCGCAGGTCGCGCTTTTCCAAGGCCCTTTTCAGGGCCGCCTGCACGGCCTCGGGCGTGACGGGCATTTCTAGGTAATCGTCGGCGCCCCGCCGGATCCATTCAAGCACTTCCTCGGGATGGATGGGGCGGCCCACGGCGATGATGGTCAGGAGCCGATCGAAGAGCTTGAGTGAGGCCAGTATCTCCGCCGCCGGCGGTACACCATCCTGGGCGTCGAGCAGGGCGAATCGGATTTCGTGCTCGTGGATGAAGGGGGCGAGGTCTTCCCGGACGCCGCAATAGAACAACTGGAACCCGGAGGACACGATCGAATCTTTGAGGACGTCGAAAAGCCCCTGATCGCGGCCGATGACGAGAAGGTTTTCCCGGGCGTCCATTATTTGCGTTGACCCTGTCGTTGTGTTCTGAATTTTAACAGTATTTGGGCCGCTTGACAACCTCGGCGTCCTTGCGGACTTAAGCTCATTTCTTCGTCGAACCGGGCCGGCCGCGGAGTAGCTGGATACGAACGCGCTCACCGGCTTCCTCTTCGACGCGGACGGTCTCGAACTTCGCCTGAGACAGATACTTGAGGTGGGCCCGCAGATAGGACAGCCCCTGAGTCGAAAGAAAATCCAGCCAGGCTCCGCTGGCCGTCTCATCCATGAGCTCGGGCGTCTCCTCGGCGTAAGTGGTCTGCGACCGGAGAGTCAGGCGGCTTTCAGTCCCGGTCCGCCGCCGGGCGTAGATATCCACGCCGTCATAGAGCTCCAGGGGATCGATATACGGCTGCCAGCGCGCAGCCCAGCGGAAGTAGCGGTCGGTGAACTTCTTGTTGGATTCCTTGATCCTCGGATCGGCGTTCATCTCGGTGGTGATGAATCCCCGGAGCTCCTCCCCGGCCTCCTTGTAGCGGGCGTAAATCGACAGGTTGAGGCTTTTGAAATATGTGAACCAGCCCTTGGGAATCCAATAATCGCGGAACAGATAGGGCGAATAATCCGAGAATTGCTGGACCCATTCGTGGGAGGGATATCCGTGGAGGTTCAGATAGATGTCGGGCGCCCACTTGGCGTAAAGTTCGCGCCGGACCAAGGCCTCCGGCAAAATGGGGCGGGAGCTTCCGCCCAGCGAGCCGATATCGATTCCCAAAGAGCCGTAGCGTCCGGCGTGCAGGCTGTGGAACGGGGTCAGTTTCTGGAGGTCGAAGGCCAGGGCCGCGCCGTCGGGGTTCTCCAGGGGCTGGAGAACGAAATTGATCCGGCCGACATAATCCTGATAGGTTTTATCCGTGGCCAGCAGCTCGGCCAGCTTGAGGATGTAAGTGGTGGAAGAAACCTCGTTGGCGTGCTGGCGCCCGCTCAGGTAGATGGTGGGCTTGAGGGCGATCAGGCGGGGGATGGAGACATAGTCCCCGCCGGGCTTGTAAGCCTCGATGATCGGGACGTCCCGGCCCTCGTAAGAATGCCCGCCGATCCAGGTCCGCAGGATGGGGAACCGGCCCAGCCGGAGGGTCAGATCGGCGACATCCTCGGGCGCCAGGATACGGGTCGTATCGACAATGCTTTCACCGGGGCGGGGAGGCGCCGGAACGGTTCCGGGTTTGGATTCGGCCGGAACGGAAACGGGCAGGACCTCCTCCTTGAAAAGATCGCGGCACTTCAATCTCAGGTGCAGGGAAGTAAGGGCGGGATAGGACAGCGCCGCCGGCAGCGCATCCCGTCCGAGGAGTTCCCGGTAAGCCGGCAGAAGATCGAGCAAGGCCAGGTAATCGGACTCTTTTTCAAAATCCAGCTCCGCGCTCAGGCTGTCGAGCTTCTCTTCCAGGCCGTTGTAGACAAAGGCCGGGAGCTGGATGGGCTTGCTCTTCAGCGTCGGGAAGGTCAAACACCGGGACGCTTCCTCGCGGCCGGCTTCCTTCCATTTCAGCGTGAGTTGGGGCGCCGGGCCGGCCCAATCCTCGAAAACGACCTTGATTCGGGGCGCTTCACCTTCGGTGGAAGCGTGGATGACGGGAAGGACGTTGCCGGGAGCCGAGAAACGCTGGGTGTCCTCCGGCAGTTCGCCTTCCTCGGCATCGATGTCGGTGATACCGCGCAGGAAATCCAGGGTATCGAAATAAATCTCGTCATGCAGGGCTTCCAGAGAGCTGACGATTTCCTCGTCCAGGCCGAGCCGGTAATCCGGCTCGCTGGCCCACAGTTCCACGCGGAGCTGCTTGAAGAAAGGCTGCTTGGAGAAGGTCGGAGCGCCGCCGGTTTTTTTGAGGATATGGCTGTAGACCGGAGCCAGGATTTCATCCTGGTAGTAATTCCAGAATTTTTCCAGGTCGGAAGCCAGGGGTCCGTCGTACAACATGTCTCCGCCCCGTTCGATGCGGGCCCAGCCGGTGGTCAATTTGACCTGGCCCCACTCGGGTAGGAGCTTGAGATAAGGGATCTCCTTGATGCGCGGGCTGAAGCTCTGTTCGAAGACGACAGCGTTCTTGGCGTCGAGGGCGGTCGCTTCATAAACCGTCGACAGGATCGGGCTCATCTCGAAGCGGATCTTGTCCAGGGGCAGGGCCAGATCGCGGGCCAGGATCTCATCCGCCGGGTAGAGCTCTTGAAGCCAGCGGGTCGGCTCGGCGTAGAAGCGTTTGGGTTTGCGGAAATCCCCCTTCTCTTCGGCGAAGCGAACGATTAATTGGGCGATTCCTTTTCCCTTCAAGGCCGGAAGGATTTTTTCGGTCAGCCAGAAGAAGCCTTGCTTGTAAGACGAAGACACCTCCACTTCGGCCGGCTGTTTGAGCTGTTCGGCCGCGTACTGCTCGATCTGTTTCCGGATCCTCGAACGGACCTCGGGTGATTCGCTCAGGCCGAGGTTGATTTTCAGAGGCGCCGGAGAGGCCGGGGCGTCCTTCAGCTTGTCCTTGACGAGGTCGAAGGCATCAGCCCCCTCCCAGGAAAATTTCTGTTCCTTTTCCAGGATCTTTCGCCCCGAGCTCATAGCGGCGGCGCTGATCTCGACGGCGGGCGTCTTGACCGCCGCGGCGCAGGCCCGTTTGACTTCGTCCTCGAATTTGGGATTGGGCTTGGGCAGGAGTATTTCAACCTTCAGGGTCTCCAGCTCCTTGTCCTTGAGCTCGTCCAGGGCTTTGCGCAGGGCGGGCAAAAAATAAGCCTCGGCGGCGCCCCGCTCACCCTTGAGGAAGCGTTCCAGGTCGACCGGGACTTCGCCGATCTGAGGCCGGCCCGGGCCGTATGTTTCGAAATAGGGGAATATCCGGCTAAGATACCCGAGCGTCTTTTCCAGGCCGATGGCGTCGGCACCGAGAATGGCCAGGGCACTGGATTTGTTGAANNAGGGGCGGTCAGGGCTTTGCGCGGCTCGATCTCCCGATCCAGGGCGACGATCGGGAACGTCGCTCCCGCCGTATTCAGGACCAGGCGCGAGGCCAGTGAGGCGACCGCGCGCGGCGCGCTCCCCGCGGGTATGATGATTTGGGAATCCAAGGTGTCCAGGATTCCATCCTTGTCCATGTCTCCATAGAATCCTTTGGCCGTGAACAGTCCGGTCAGGTCGAATTCATGGCCGGCCCCGTCGGCCCGGGAAAGGTCCTTATACGACGCCGTCAACATCCGCTTGGGATAACCCTGGCGCGGCAATACCGCCTCCACTTTGTTCTTGCCGAACCGCAGTGTCATCGTGATCCGGGCGCAGCCGGCGTAATCGAGGACCTCACTTTTTTGGCCCCGCAGATGGGTCAGCCTCAGACTATCAAAGGCTTTGGCCGCCGTGGTTAGGTCGTCTTCGTCCGTGAAATTGATATCGGCCGTAAGATTCTTAATTTCGCCATTGTTAAAAGACAGCTTTTTAAGCGAATTCGGACCCTTGGGCGCCGGCGGGAATTCGTAGAGCACGGAACGGATGACCGTCCGCTGCAGATGGACGTTCTCGGCGGACAAGAATTGATCGATGTCCCGTTCCAGAGTGGCGAACGTCTGGCCTTCCTCGCGGCCCCAGATGTCCCATAAATAGGGCCAGCGGAGGAAAAAAGCCCGGGCCGTCTGGAGGAGGGCCTCCTCCGACCCGGCGGTGATGAAAATTCCGGTCTGGGCCTTGAAGGCGAAGACGGAGACCAACCCCTCATTAGGGCCGACGGCCGGGGCTTCCAAGTCACCTCCGCGCAGGGCGTCCTTGAGCCACTTGACGTTCGTCCCCAGCAGGATCGGATTTTCCAGGCGGTCGATCCGGCCGGCGTCGGACTCGCGCCGAACCAGGCCGGTCAGGTCCTGGGACAGGGAATCGAAATTGGCCCGCGATGCGATGTCGGCCGCCGCCGCCAGCTCCGCGGCGGTAGGCGAGTCGGGGATGACGATGCATAGGGCGACTCGGTCGGCAAGCTGGTCGCCGTCCGTGTCCTTAAGCGTCTTGCCCAGGAGAAAAACATGCGACAGGCTGGTAACCTGGGCCGCGGCCGGTGAGGCGGCCAAGGCCAGGGCGAAGAGGAGAAGCGCAGCGGCATTTTTCATGTTCTCAGCTTTCCCGCAGATCGGAGCGGTCAGGCCAAGATTATAGACCATAGGCCCAGGATTGAGAATCCCTGCGGCGGTGGCTGCTGGCCATCATCGCCGCCGATCTTTCAGCCAGCGGACTTGATGACTGGCGAAACGCCCGTTGACCGGACGGCCGGCGTTGACTTAGAATGAACGCAAGAATAGCGCACTATGGTTCAGAAGGAGAAACATGTTCAAGGAATTCAAGGAGTTCATCCAGAAAGGCAACGTTATGGACCTGGCCGTCGGGTTCATCATGGGCGCGTCCTTCGGCAAGATCGTCACCTCCCTGATCAACGACGTGATCATGCCTCCTATCGGGCTCCTGCTGGGGAAGGTGGATTTTTCCAACCTCTACATCAACCTGTCAGGCCGGGCTTTCGAAACTCTGGCCGAAGCCAAGAAGGCCGGCGCGGCGACGATCAACTACGGGGCCTTCCTGAACACCCTCCTGGAATTTCTGGTCGTTGCCCTGGCCATCTTCGCCATGGTCAAGTGGATCAACTCCTTGAGGCGCAAGCCTATTCCCGCACCAGCAGTGCCCACGACTAAGGACTGCCCCTTCTGCTTCACGGCCATTCCTATCAAGGCCGTGCGCTGCCCCCACTGCACATCGCAGCTGCAGGGCTGACCCGCGACCCGGCGGATCCTCGGGAATTTCCTTACGGGGCCGATTTTCGGCGTCTGGGAAACCAAGGCAGAAAAGCGTTGACTGCGCCGGCATAGGCGGCGAAATCGGCGCGGTCGGCATATTTTCTTTCAAGAAGGGGAACGCCCGAGACAAAGCGGAGCAGGAGCGTAATGGTCAGCGGCCCAAGAAGGCCCGGCCATCCCCCGGGAACGGCCAGACTGACGAGAAAGATTCCCCACCACATCAGCGCCTCGCCGAAATAATTCGGATGGCGGGTGTAGGCCCACAGGCCGCCTGTCATGATAAGGCCGCGATGGTCCGGATGGCGCTTGAAACGGGCCAGTTGGGCGTCTCCGACCGCCTCGAAAAGGAATCCGATGAGCCAGACTCCCAGGCCGGCCGCGTCGAGCGCCGACCAGGCCGCCGCGGGCCGCCGGGCCAATAGCACGAGCGGAAGGGCGATGAGGACCATGAAGAATCCCTGGAGCATAAAGATCTGAAGGTAGCTGCGCAGGACGAATGTCCGACCCCAGCGGGCCCGCCAGGCGGCGTAACGGAAATCCTCGCCCCGCCCGCGGTTGCGGTGAAAGATATGGAAAGAAAGCCGCACCGCCCAGAGGAGAACCAATCCGCTCAAGAGCAGCCGGCGGCCCGTCCATGCCGGATGCAGGGCCAGGCTTATGGCGGCAAGGAGAATGAAGCCGGGGCCCCAGGCGGCGTCGACGATGCCGTTATCTTTGCGGACCAGGGCGATTAGAAACAGGCCGGTCATAAAGGCCCAAACGGCGGCCGCGGATACGGCGATATCGGTCAGCATGGCGTCTCGGGCGCTATTCGGAGAGAAGGGCCACGGCGGCGGCGCCGATCCCGCTGTGGACGCCGATGACGGGCGAGACTTCCATGATGTACCGCGGTCCGAAACCGAGCATGCCGGTCAGGGCCTCTTCATAGGCCCGGGCTCGTGCGGGGTTCTGGGCATGGACGATGGCGTAGCCCCAGAGCTTGTCCTTTTCGGCGACGCCACGGACGAGTTCCAGGACCTTGGCCATCATGCGCTTACGGGAAAAAGTCTTGGCCGCATTGTAAGCCTTGCCGTCGGCGCCGATCGAGACGACCGGCTTGATGTTGAGGATTTGCGCGGCCAGGCCCTTCACGGCGCTCACCCGGCCGCCGCGGATAAAATACTTGAGGGTCAGAACGTCAACGAAAAGGCGGCCCTTGGGGACCCAGGATTCGAGCTGGCCGACGATCTCCTCGTGAGGATGCCCGGCCAGGGCCAGCTCGGAGGCCCGGTCGACCAGCAGGCCGAGGCCGGCCGAGATCGATTTCGAATCAATCACCGAGATCTTCCGGCCGGTCAGGCTTTGGGCGACTTTGAGGAAGGTGCCATAGGTGCCGCTCAGGCCCTCCGAAACGGTGATGGCGATGACGGATTCGTAGTGGCTGGAGAGAAAAGACATCGTGTTCTGAAAGGCCTTGAGGGCCGGGACGGCCGATTTGGGGTGATCCTTGGACGTCCGCAGGAGATCATAGAACCGGTCCGGCAGGATGGTCATCTTGTCCAGGAACTGCTGGGCGCCGAAGACAATATTCAGGGGGATGAAATGAATCTGCCGGTCGTCCATGATCGGCCGCGGCAGGTCGCAGGAGGAATCGGTCAGGATGGCGATCTTGGACTTGGGCGACCAGACAGCTTCGTATTGTTTCTTCATATCGTCGACTTTGATCTGGGCGATGGTTCCGCGGTCCTTCAGCTCGAAGAACAGCCCGTCCGGCGTATTGGTGTGGACGTGGATACGGACGCGCTCTTCGGAGCCGGCCACGACGGCCGAGTCGCCGTAGCGCTGGACGATATTACGGATGCCCTCGATCTCCAGGTTCGTCCCGACCAGCAGGGCCTCGGAACAGAAGCGGTTGTGGAGCGACTTGTCCTTGGAGGGAGCCTTGACTTCGTCGGGCGGGATCCAATCGAGTTCGGTTTTCTGGACCCTTAAAAGCTTGCCGTTCTTGATGAATTGGAGGATGCCTTCCAGAAAATCGACGAATCCCTTGGCCCCGGCGTCGACCACGTTGGCCTTGGCCAGGACGGCCAGCTTCAAGGGAGTTTCCCGCAGCGATTGCCGGGCGGTGAACAGCGATTCGGCAAACAGCTCCTCGAAGTCGGCGGTATGGGATGCCTTTTGGTAGACGGCTTCGGCCCATTCGCGGATGACCGTGATCATCGTCCCCTCGACCGGGTGGACGATGGCCGCATAGGCATGCTGGGCGGCTCGCTTGACCGACTCGCCGAAAGCCTTGGTCGTCAGCATCCATTCGTGGTGGCCGACCTCCTTGCTCATGCCATGCAGGAACTGGGCGAAGATGAGCCCGGAGTTGCCTTGGGCCCCATACAAGGCGGCGTTGGCGATCGACTTGAGAGTTTCCTTGATCGAGCGTTTGGCTTCCGCGCCCTCGGCAATGGCCCGGAACGTGGAGGCCAGATTCGTACCCGTGTCGCCGTCGGGAACGGGGAAGACATTGATGCGGTTCAGATAGGATTGGTCGTGGATGACGGCGTTGCCGCCCGCCAGAAAGGCGTAATAAAGGCGATTGCCGTTCAGATAGCGGATCTTCAGCTTCATCTTTTTCATCTGTCGACTCTTCCGCCGTAAACTCGCGCCGCCCTATAAAAATGGGGTTTGGAAGGGCGGGCGTCCCTTTGATGGCCCGGATGTATTATAAGTAAACAAGGGGAAATATCAACCGCGCCCGGCTCAGCGGACGATGAAGGTGCGGCCTTCATGGCGCAGAATGCGCATGGGGATCTCATACATGGATTCCAGAAGGGTCTCGGTGACGATCGCCTCGGGGACCCCGCGCGCGGCCACGGCCCCATCCTTCAGGCAGATCAGTTCGTCGGCGTAGCGTATGGCCATGTCCAGGTTGTGCAGGGTGACCAAAACGGTTTTGCCCCGTTCGTCGACCAAACGGCGGGCCAGGTCAAGGACGTTTGTTTCATGCTTGGGATCGAGAAACGTGGTTGGCTCGTCGAGGACCAAAATATCGGTGTCTTGGACCAGGGCCCGCGCGATAAGGACGAGGCGGCGTTCTCCGCTGCTCATCTGCTGGTAGGCCCGTCCGCCGTGTCCGGCCAGGCCGACAAAGGCCAAGGTTTCCTCGGCCCGGGAGGCATCCTTGGACGACGGCAGGGAGAACAGGGGCACATACGGAGCCCGGCCCAGGAGGAGAAACTCCCGGACCGAGTAGTTGAAAGCGGATGTGTGTTCCTGGGGCACAAAGGCCATGAAACGGGCCCTCTCGCCGTCCGGGATCGCCGCCAGGTCCCGATCGTTCAGGAAGACGGTCCCTCGCGGAACAGGGAGGAGGCCGGCCAGGCATTTGAGGAGCGTCGTTTTGCCCGCGCCGTTGGGTCCCACGAGCGCCGTCATGCGGCCGGCGGCGAATTCCAGGTCGGGAACCCGCAGGGCGAAGCCCGGGCGGAGAAAAACGAGGCCGCGCACCTGAATGCTCATAGCCAGATCTTCGTCGATTTGCGCAGCAAAAGGATGAACAGGGGGATGCCGATGATGCTGGTGAAAATGCCGACCGGCACCTCGAACGAAGCCAGGCTGCGGGCGATGTCGTCGGCCAGAAGCAGGAACGAAGCGCCCAGCGCGGCCGAGAGCGGGACGACCCGGCGGTTGTCGGCCCCCACCATCATCCGCACAAGGTGGGGAACGATGAGTCCGATCCAACCGATGATCCCGGCGACGGCCGTGGCCGCGGCCGTGATCAGGGTGGCCAGGGCGATGACCAGGAATTTCTCTCCGCGCAGATTGACGCCGAGCGAGCGGGCCTCCTCGTCGCTCAGGGAAAGGACATTCAGGCGCCAGCGCAAAAGCAGCAGGATCGCGACGCCGCCCAGGACGAAAGGCAGCGACACGGCCAGGTCTCTCCAGCCGGGGCGGGCCAGGTTGCCCATGAGCCAGTTGAAGAGGGCTTGGAGCGAATAGGGACTGGCAAAGAATTCGACCAGGGACAGCAGGGCCGTGAAAAAAGCCGAGACGATCACTCCCGTCAGCAGCAGGGAGACGATCGGAGACTCGGACCGGGCGGAGATCGAAAGGACCAGCAGCACGGCGACGATGGCGAAAAGAAAGGCCGAGATCTGCGGCGGAAAAGCCGGGCCCAGGAAGACCAGCGAGAGCGAAGCCCCGAATCCGGCGCCGGAGGAGAGGCCCAGGATATATTCGTTGACCAGGGGATTCTTGAAGAGTGCCTGCAGCGAAGCGCCCGAAACGGACAAGGCCGAGCCCACGGCCAAGGCCAGGATCAGGCGCGGCAGGCGGACGCCGAAAACAATGGCGGAGTACCCTTCGGGCAAGCCGGCCTTCCAGGCCGGCACGAACGGGGACAATAGAGTCTTGAGAAGGGCAGGGAGGGGAATGCGATAGGTCCCCAGGTAGAGAGAAACAGCGAACAGGACGAGCGGCGAGATATAGATCAGCAGCCGGAGCGTTCTCTTTTTATCGGCCATCGAGCCACTCCGCGCAGCCGATCGATTCGGACAACGCTGCAAAGATCCGGTCGATGCCGTAGAATTTCTTGAAAACGGCGTCGGCCCGGACTTTCCAATCCGCGGCCGGGAAAAGACCGGGGTGGAATAGTCGGGCCAGGTAGGCCGTCTCGACCAGGACTTCGGCCGGGTCCCACCAATTCCAGAAACCAAACGTGTAATGGACGCGGCGGTCCCGCACGGCGGGGACGGTGCTCAGGCGGCCATCGGAAAGGAATAGGCCGGTTGTCACGGCCCGCCGGCGGGCGGGATAATTCCCATGGACCAGGATGACATCGGGATTCCAGGCCAGGAGTCGTTCGAAATTGACGTTGGCGATGAGCGTCCCCAGAAACGAGGGCAGGAGATTTTCGGCGACGTTCGTCCCGCCCGCGGCATCGACCGGTTCATAGTGGACGGGGGTGCGCGTCGGAGAACCCCAGAACGCCAGATAGACGCGAGGCCGGGGTTCGGATGAAGCCTGAACGGTTCTGCGGATCGCTTCGATCTCGGCCCTGAAATAGGCGATCAGCTCGGCGGCCCGTTCGGACCGGCCGAGAATGGCGCCCAGGAGGCTGATCTCTTCCAGGAGGCGGTCGTAGCGGCCTTGGGAGGCGAGCGCGATCGTGGGAATCCCGGTTTTCGATTGGAGGGCTTCGACCACCGATTTATCTTCAGGCCCCCCGAAAATCGCCTCCGGCGCGAGGCGAAGGACAAGCTCCATATTCACGTTGTAGTCGGCCATGGATACGAGAGGCAGGCTGTCCGAGCCGGGGGCGATGATTCTGAACAGGGGGTCTTCCGCCCTCAGAAAATGATCGATCCCGACGAGCCGGCCGGCGGCGCCGAGGGCAACGATGATGCGGCTGATCTCGGGCTGGAGGGAAAGGACGCGCTCAAGATGGGAGGGCAGCGCTACGGTTCGGCCGAGGTTGTCGACGATCGTACGCCTGTCTTGGATCTCTCCCGCCGCCGCGGCGCTCCCGCAGAGGACTAACCCGATAAACAGCGCGGCGGATTGAATAACGAATTTTCGCATGGCCAAGGCGCTTATTATAACAGAGTCCAAGGGCAAGCGGGACCGGCATCGCCCCGGGTCGGGCGCTATGCTATCATGATCGGGAATTTATCATGCCGAAGCGCCAGGCCATCCTTCTTATCGGTCCCACGGGGGCGGGGAAGTCCCCTCTCGGGGAATACCTGGAACATACCGGCTTCGGCGGGCGACGCTGTTTCCATTTCGATTTCGGCACTGAGCTTCGCGCCGCTGCCACCCCCTTACGCACCGCATTCGACGATGACGATGCCCTGAGCCCGACCGACCTCGACATCATCCGGCGCGCTCTCGAAGCCGGGACACTGCTCGAAGATGCGGAATTTCCCATCGCTCTTCGAATTTTCCGACGGTTCGTTCATAGGAAAGGCCTCGGTCCGAACGATTGGATCGTCCTCAACGGCCTGCCCCGTCATGCCGGGCAAGCCTTAGGATTGGAAACCGAGGTCGATGTCAGCTTGGTGGCCGTCCTGCAGACGGCGGCCGAAGTCGTCCGTGAACGGATCCGGAGCAACGCCGCGGGAGACCGCACCGGCCGTTTTGACGACGAACCGGCCGCGATCGAAGCCAAATTGAAGATCTTCGAAGGCCGGACCCGCCCGCTCATCGAATATTATTCCTCAAGGGGCGCGGCCGTGATCCGTGTGGACGTCGGGGCGGAAACGACGGCGGCCGAAATGGCCGGGCGCCTGGCTGCGGCCGGGGCGCCGGGCGATGCGCCGGGTTCCCGGCGGGCCTTGAACATCGTCTCCCTGGCCGTTTTTCTGGCCTCCTCGACCTGGTTCACGGGAACGGCGGCGGGGCCTTTTCTTAAAACTTTATGGGGTCTGGGACCGGGCGGAGCGGCCTGGCTGACGACGGCCGTCCAGCTCGGATTCATCGCCGGAACGCTGTCCTATGCGCTTCTCAACGTCGCTGACACTTTTTCCTCCCGCCGCGTCTTCGCCCTTTCCGCGCTTGCCGGAGCCTTGTTCAACGCCGCCTTCGCCTGGCCCGGCAACGCCTATCCGGCCGCCCTGGCCTTCCGCTTCCTGACCGGGGTATCCCTGGCCGGCGTCTATCCGGTGGGGATGAAAATCGTCGCCCAGTGGCACCGCGGCCCCTTGGGCCGGCCCCTGTCCCGCCTCATCGCCGCCCTGACCCTGGGCTCGGCGGCGCCTTTCCTGCTCATGGCCCTGGGCGGCCGCCTCGATCCGCATATTCTCCTGGCAGCAGCGTCCGGGTTGGCGATCGGGGGGGCGGCCCTGGTCGCGTACGGACTCGATGACGGACCCTTCCGGCTGGCGCCCGCCCGGTTCGATTGGAGGGCCGCCGGCCGGGTTTTCGCCAAACGGGGCTTCCGGCTGCAGGCTTTGGGATATTTCGGCCATATGTGGGAGCTCTACGCCTTCTGGTCGCTCAGCGGATCTTTCCTGGCCGCTGCTTTGGCCGGCACGGCTTTGGCGGGGGAGCGGACCGTGGCCGGATTCGTCTTCCTGATCTTCCTGGCCGGAGTCGGAGGCTGCCTGGCCGGCGGCGCCGCTTCCCGCCGTCGGGGCGAAAAAAGCGTGGCCCTCGCCGCATTGGCCGCGTCCTCGATCTGCTGCGCCTTCTCTCCCATTTTTTTCGGCGTTCCGGCCTGGGCGCTCATTCCGTTCCTACTGGTCTGGGGGGCGGCGGTCATCGCCGACTCGCCGCAGTTCTCCGGACTGGCCGCCCGATTCTGCGAAGAGGAATATATGGGGACCGCCCTGACGTTGCAGAACGGAATCGGTTTCGCGATCACGGTCTCCGCCATCCAGATCACGGCCGGGGCGGCGCCGCTTCTGGGCTGGCGCTGGGTCTTTCTCCTCCTTCTCCCCGGCCCCGTCCTGGGCGGCCTGGCGGCACGGCGGCTCCCCGGCCGGGGATCGGCGCCTCCTCCCGTTTGACGGCAGACCGGATTTGGCGGACAATCGCAGGTCACTTCCACCCCGGAGTGCATAGACCATGGATATCCACGATCTCGATCCGATCTTCAAGCCCCAGCGCATCGCCCTCGTCGGGGTGAGCCCCAATCCCAACAGCGTCGGGGGCAAGATTCTGGCCAACCTGGTCGGAGGGGGATTTCGCGGCGTCGTCTACCCGGTCAACCCCTCGGTCGAAGCGGTCATGGGGATTCCCTGTTTTCCATCCGTAGGCACCCTGCCCCGCACCCCCGATCTTGGCATTCTCTGCGCCGCCGCCGTTCAAATCCCCGGCCTTGTGGCCCAATGCGGCGAGGCCGGCGTCCGCGGGCTCATCGTAGTGTCCTCCGGCTTCCAGGAGACCGGCGAAGTAGGCCGTCTCCTCGAAGAACAAGTCTGCCTCGAAACGGCTCGATTTCCCTCGATGCGTCTGATCGGGCCAAACTGCTTGGGGATCATCGTGCCCGGCCAGCAGCTCAACGCCAGCTTCGCCGGGGCCATGCCCAAGGCCGGCCAAGTCGCATTCATCTCCCAATCCGGCGCCCTCTGCACCTCCGTCTTGGATTGGGCGCTCCAGGAGAAAGTGGGATTCTCCCATTTCATTTCCATCGGCAACGCCATCGATGTCGGCTTTGCCGATCTGATCGATTACCTGGGTGAGGACGAGCAGACCAAATCCATCCTTTTGTATATCGAATCGATCCGCGAAGCCCGCCGGTTCATGACTGCGGCCCGCGCCTTCGCCCGGACCAAGCCCATCATCGCCTATAAGGCCGGCCGTTTTCCCGAATCGGCCGCGGCCGCGGCGTCTCATACCGGGGCCTTGGCCGCGGAAGACGCCATCTACGACGCCGCCTTCCGCCGGGCCGGAGTAGCCCGGGTTTTCGATTTTGGCGAGATTTTCGACGTGGCCGAACTGCTCGGCAGGAAGAAGGTCCCTCGGGGAGACCGGCTGGGAATTCTGACCAACGCCGGGGGGCCGGGAGTCATGGCCGTCGACGCCCTGGTCGCCGCGGACGGGAAGCCGGCCCGCCTCTCGGAGGAGACGATGGCCCGGCTCAACGAGACGCTTCCGCCNNGCCGCCGCGATCGTCTTGGACGACCGTGGGGTCGACGCCCTTCTGGTCATCATCACCCCCCAGGCCATGACCAATCCCACGGCGATCGCCAAGGAGATCAGCGCCTTGGCGGCGACGACGCCCAAGCCTATCCTGGCCGCCTGGCTGGGCGCGGTCCGCATGCAGGAGGGTTTGCGCATCCTCAACGACGCCGGAATTCCCACGTATACCACCCCCGAGCAGGGCGTCCGGGCCTTCATGACCCTGGTCGGATATTCCCGAAACCTGGAAATCCTGTACGAGACGCCCAAGGACATCCCGGTTGAATTTACGCTCGACCGCCAAGCTCTGCGAGACCGGTTCGATGGACTTTCGGCCGGGCCGGGGGACGTTCTGAGTGAGGAGAATTCCAAGGCCCTCCTCGAAGCCTACGGCATCGCCACGGCCCGGCCCGTTCCGGCCGCCACGGCCGAAGATGCCGTACGGGCGGCCGAAGCCATGGGCTATCCGGTCGTTCTGAAGATTCTGTCGCCCGACATCACCCACAAATCCGATGTCGGCGGCGTCGTCCTCGATCTTCTCGGCCGGGAGGCGGTCCTTGCAGCCTTCGCCGCGATCGTCGGCCGGGCCGCCGCTTTGCGGCCGGAGGTCCGCATTGATGGAGTCACCGTCCAACCCATGGCTCGAATTGAGGACGGTGTGCAGATGATCCTGGGCGCCAAAAAAGACGCCACATTTGGAACGGTCCTGATGGCCGGAATGGGCGGGACGGCCGCGGAATTGTTCGGAGACCGGGCCTTGGGATTTCCCCCGTTGAACGAACGCCTGGCCCGGAGAATGATCGAATCCCTCAAGATCTATCCCTTGCTGCAGGGCTATCGGGGACGCCCGGCCATGGCTGTGCCCAAGCTTCTCGAGACATTGATGCGGCTTTCGTATCTCGTGGCCGATTACCCGGAAATAGCCGAATTGGATATCAACCCGCTCCTTGTGACCCCTGACGCAGTTCTGGCCCTCGACGCCCGGGTGGTCCTCGACCGGGCGGCCATGGGCCGCAAGGCCGAACCGTTCGCCCATCTGGCTCTGCGGCCCTACCCGGAGGAATATGTCCGCGAGGTGGCCCTGCCCGACGGAGGGACGTGCGTTCTGCGGCCGATCAAGCCCGAGGACGAGCCCCTCTGGATGGAGCTCCTCGCGAAGTGCTCGCGGGAATCCATCTACCAGAGATTCCGGGGGTTTTTCTCCTGGACTTCGCACGAGGTCGCCGTCCGCTACTGCTATATCGACTACGACCGCGAGCTGGCCATCGTCGCCGAAATCGAGGAAAACGACCGGCGGTCGTTGATGGGGGTCGGGCGGCTGGCCGCCGATCCCATGAAAAAGACGGCCGAGTATGCCGTCCTGGTCGGCGATCCTTGGCAGGACAAGGGTCTGGGTGGGATCCTCACCGACTATTGCCTGGAGATCGCCCGCGATTGGGGCGTGCGGAAAATCGTCGCCGTGACCAACAGCGACAATCCCCGCATGGTGGCGGTTTTCGAAAAGCGGGGTTTCGCCATCAAGCCCGATCCGGAGGGATCTTTCATCGAGGTTTCCAAGGATCTGGAGTAGCGGGCGCAGCTAAAAATGTCGGCGGGTCCCTGCTAAAGCGTGGGACTGCCAAAGGCCCGTCCTGCCGCTCCGGCGCCCCGAATTCCGCTCGCTCCACCGACCCATGGAAGTGCGTTCATTACCCCTCCGAATTCCTTGGAGGGGTAGGGGTGGTTAATATCAAAAAGATCAAAAGTGTCCGAGCGCTTCCAGATCAGTGGGTCCCGTTGACTCGCCCGCGCCCCGCTTTAATCTCATTGATATAGCCACCCCGGCCCCGCCGGCGCAGGAGGGGATTCGTTCGTGGGTTCGTAAATGGGCGAAGGAGGAACATCAAGCGAGTTTTCCACGCCGTGGAAAACGAGCCTGCTTTTCCTTGAATGCTTTGCGTCCGGCTCTTCTATCGTGTAGGACTTGAAAGCGTTAACGGAGTTCTCTCGCGTGGAAAAATTTGGTATAAATGACGCCATCATGAGAAAACTAAGCGCTTTCATTATCTTGATTCTGGCCATCGCGGCCGGACTCGCGGCCCAGATCGAGACCAAGCCGTCGACGTTCGGCATCTCCTTTTCCGGATACGTCAAAACCGACGTCATCTATGACTCGCGGCAGACGTTCAACCTGCGCGAGGGGCATTTCCTTCTTTATCCAAAAGGGGAGCAGCTGGACAAGGATGGGAGGGACATCAACGCCGCGCCCACGTTCCATATGCTGTCCGTCCAAACGCGTTTGGTAGGCAAGATCACCGGGCCGGACGCCTTCGGGGCCAAGACCTCGGGGCTCATCGAAACCGAATTTTTCGGCACGTCCGACGCGGACATCAACGGATTCCGCCTCCGGCACGCCTATGTCAAGCTCAACTGGACGACGACCGAGCTCCTGATCGGGCAGTTCTGGCATCCGATGTTCATCACGGAAAGCTATCCGGAAGTCATCTCCTTCAACACGGGGGCGCCCTTCCAGCCGTTCAACCGATCGCCTCAGATCCGGGTCACGCAGCAGCTCGGCCGCTGGAGCGTGAGCGCCGCGGCTCTGGCCCAGCGCGATTTCGTCGACAACGGTCCGGACGGGGGCAGCTCGGCCTACGCCCGCAACGCGGCCCTGCCGGAATTCAACCTGAAGCTCCAGTACCGCTGGACCTGTCCGGCCGGCTGCGAGTTCCTTTTCGGCGCCAGCGGCGATTACAAGCTCATCCGGCCGCGCCTGTCCACGACTATGGGCTATGCCACCGACCAGACGGTTTCCAATTGGGCCGGGATGGCCTATTTCAAATATAAAAACGCGACGGCCACCCTCAAGGCCGAAGCGTTCTACGGCCAGGACCCTTACCATCTGACCATGCTCGGCGGCTACGCCGTCAGCTCCATCCTCGATGCCGCACGGGGCATCGTCGGCTATTCTCCTTACGACGTGTTTTCCTGCTGGGGCGAGTTCATGACCAACGGCGAGACGTTCCAGGCGGGGATTTTTGTCGGCTATTCGAAGAATCAAGGGGTAGGAAAGACCATCGTCGGCGCGACATACGGCCGAGGCCTGGATATCGATACCCTCTATCGGGTGGCGCCCCGCGTCCTCTTCAACGCGGGCAAGGTCCGTTTCGCTTCCGAAATAGAATACACCAATGCCGCCTATGGAACGGCGGACGCCAGGGGGACGTTCGGATCGACCAAGTGGATTCCCAACCTGCGATTGCTGGGCGCGGTCTATTATTTCTTTTGAGATTCAGCGTTTGGTGAAGAGACCCATTCGGGCGTAATAATCCGCCGTGTTTTCCACGGCTAGGCGGAAAGACCGCTGCGGACGATAGCCAAGTTCCCGGGCGGCCTCCTCATGATGGTAAAACAAGGCCTTGGACCCGGCTTGGACGACGCCCTGGCTGAGAAGGCAGGGCCGGCCGCTGCGCCGCGCGATTATTTCCGATATCGAAGCGGCCAGCCGGGCGGCGAGCGTGGGGATCACGGGGTAACGGCGGCGGATTCGGCGGTCCGGAAAGCGACCGTGAAGGACTTCGGCGATGATGCCCGCCAGTTCGCGGAAATGAAGATGATTGCCGGCCGGTCCGGTCAAAATATAACGGCCGCCCTTCCGACCATTTTCCATAGCCAGGAGGTGCCCTTCGACCGCGTCCTGGATGTGGACGGTGGAAATGCCGCCCTTGAGCATGCCGGGCAGGTTGCCGCGAAAGATGGACAAGAGAAAAATCCCGCTCCCGATCAGCACGTCATACGGCCCGAACATGGTTCCGGGAAGGACGGAAACCGCGTCGACGCCGCGGTTCTCANNCATAATCATTGACGATCTCCTGAGCGGCCAGCTTCGAATCGAAATAGCCGATTCCGATGCGTTTTTCCCAGCCTTTGTCGCCGCGCCGGGCGGCTTCGGCCAGGTCCAGCGCCTCCTCCTTCGATCGGAAGGAGTGGAGTCCGTCCCGGTGAGCATATGGATCGCAGTCGTCCAAGCCGCCGACCGAACCCGGGGGAGAGGGAGCGGCCAGGACATTCACCGTGCTCGTATGGCAAACCCGGCGGACGGAAGGCGTGCGGGCAACCCCTTCGAGGACGTTTCGCGTGCCTTCGACGTTGATGCGCCATTGCCGGGCTTTCAAACCCGGATCAAAGGACGTGGAAGCGGCCAGGTGAAAGACGAGATCGACGCCGCGGCAGGCCTCGACGATGGCTTTCTGATCGAGGATATCGCCGGGGCGGAGATCGAGTCCGGGAATATCGTCGAGGGAGCGGGTGGGCGTCCCGCGGAGATAGAAGATCCTCAGATCGGCGGGGGACAGGCCCCGGTCCCGGACCAGGTGATGGACCAGGGCGCTGCCCACGTGCCCGGTTCCGCCGGTGATCAGGATACGGACGCCGGACTCGGGAAACACGGCTCGGTCAGGCCGTCTTCCTGATCTCGCAGATCGGCAAGACGATCCGGCCCTTGGCCTCGTTGAGCACCTCGGCTATGGCCAGATAGATCGCCGACAAGCCGCAAACGATGCCTTCGAAACCGGCGATCTTCCCGATCATGGCTGAGCCGGTCCAGTCGCGCAGGGCCAGCAGGGCGAAGAGGACGGTCAGGCTCAGGAAGACGAACTGGATGGCCCGGTTCTTGCCGAACGTGCCGATCCACATGAAGAACGTAAACAGTCCCCACATGAACAGGTAGCAGCCCATGAAGGCTTCGGGCGTCTTGCCGCCGGGGGCGGTGTTCATGCCGGGAATGACCCACAGGGCGACCAGAGTCAGCCAGAATACTCCGTAGGACGTGAAGGCGGTCATGCCGAAGGTGTTGCCCTTCTTGAATTCCATGATGCCGGCGATGATCTGGGCGATGCCGCCGTAGAAGATGCCCATGGCCAGGACCATGGCGCTCAGGGGGAAGAACCCGGCGTTGTGGATGTTGAGCAGGACGGTGGTCATCCCGAACCCCATCAGGCCGAGCGGCGCGGGATTGGCGAGTTTATTTTCCATATTACATCCCGTAGCGGTCGATGATCTCCTGGCGCGTCTTGCCCAGAATCTCGAACTTCTTGCCGGCCTTGATGAAGGCGGCCAGGGCCTTGTCCAGGTGGTGGATCTCGTGTCCGGCCGAGAGCTGGGTGCGGATGCGGGCCTGGCTCTGGGGGACGACGGGGAAGAAGAAGCCTACGGCGTACACGCCCTCTTCGTATAGGGCCCGGGAGAAGTCCTGGGCCAGCTTGGCGTTGAAGAGCATAACCGGGACAATCGGCGTATCGCCCTCGCGGAGGACGANNGTCGAGGCGTTGAGGATCTCGAAGACCTTGAGGACGCCCTCGACGACGACCGGGGCGATGGAGTTGGAGAAGAGGTACGGCCGGGCCTTCTGGCGGCACATCTCGACGAGCTCCTTGCGGCCGGACACGCAGCCGCCGGTGGCGCCGCCCAGAGCCTTGCCGAAGGTCGTGGTGATGACGTCGATCTTGCCCATGACGCCGTATTTCTCGTGGGTGCCGCGTCCGGTCTTGCCGATGAAGCCCGAGGAGTGCGATTCGTCCACGAGCAGCATGGCGTCGTATTTCTCGCATAGGGCGACCATCTCGTCCATCTTGGCCGTGTCGCCGTCCATGGAG
>PMCY01000368.1:0-4485 GCA_003154255.1 Candidatus Aminicenantota bacterium
AGAAGCCGTCGGTCCCGCGCAGAAGATCGATGCGCTTGGTATGGTTGTTGACGAAGATGGCTTTGCCCGCATCGTGCATGATCGGCGCCAGCCGGGACATTAAATCGCGCCAGGAATTATTCAGCGAACGGACGGGCTTGTCCTCGAACCAGCTCGCGCCGTCGTCCCGCTGTTCGTTGTACATGCGCAGCCAATCCATGCGGTCGATGCAGATGCCGGACGAATCGGGGAAGGCCTGGACGTGGCGGCGGGCCTGGTCGAGCAGAAAATCGCGGTAAACGGGCTCGCCCGCGTCCAGGACGATGCCGCCCTCCCACGTATAGTACGGGCCGTCCAGGCGCGTCTTGGGGTAGATCTTCAGGCTCTCGGGCCTGACCCGCGAGGGAACGTAGAGGATGGCCTCGCGCATCTTTCCGTAGAGGAAGGTGTTGGCGTCTTTCCACAGGTCGGCCTCGGCAAGCGGCTGGGGCGCGGGAGGCGGCCAGAGAATTTTGGCGCCGAATTCGGTGACGTTGAAATAATTGAGGACAAAGAAACCCTGCTCCCGCATGCGGCGGCAATAATCGCGGATTCCGGCGATGGAAGTCGGTCCGCCGCCGAAACGGGTCCAGGATTCGCCCGGCTTGACCGGCGGCAGGAAAACGCCCATGTAGGGGAAGTCCCAGGAGGCCTTCCAGTTGGTGCGGAANNTCCGGATAGCGCGCCGCCATCCAGCGCAGCCCGCCGCGCCAATCGCCTTCGTGGACGATGAGGTCGGCCGCGAATTTCAGCGCGGCCTTGTCCTGGATGCGGTGATGAATGCGGGCGAACGTGATTTCTCCCGCCGCGGAGGTGGTCAGCGTCATATCCAGATACGGATCGGCCGGGGAAAGAACGAGGCTCATGCCGAGATCGTTTTCAGGCTCGATGACCGTGGCCAGCGGGATGCCGAACAGGTCGGGCTGAAAGGGGATAAAGGCCAACCCGGGATCGTCGTAGGTGAACGCCGGCGCCCCGAACCAGAGCCGGGCCTCGGTGAAGGGCATGGGCACGAGCGGATCTCCCCAATCGCCGACGGGCGTGTCGGGCAGGATGCCCAAAGCTTTGTTTTCGGTGACGTCGGTCTTCAGGAATCGGCCCTGGCGCGAGTCGCCCCAGGGGCTCCAGAATCGCCGCGTCCACGGCTCCGGAAAGCGGAGGGCGGTCTCGATGGCCGTGCTCCAGGGCTTGCCGGCGCCTTTGATTTCGATCTCCCAGCGGACGCTGTCCGGCAGNNGTCAGCGTCTTTTCGAATTCGACGCCGCCGTCTTTGATCGCCCGCGCGGTGATCGGGCCTTGGACGGCGCAGCCCGCCAGCCGGGTCTCGCCCGTCACGGCGCGGCGCGAACCGTCTTTTTTAATCACGAGGCCGGTGATGCGGCCATCCGCGGACAGCTCGACGGCGAAGTTCGGCGTGTCGACGACGAACGGGTTGGCCGGCCCAACCCGGATCAAACCCGCTTGGCGAATTCCTCCGAAGAGCCCGTTCCCCGCGATGCTCATCGGGAGCATAAATAATAGAATCGAGATTTTCCTCGTCAATTTCAAACCCCGATCTCCTTGAGGTTTTCGAACCTCCCCGGTTCATTGATGATGGGCTCGGTGGGGCGGCGATGCCACCCCCACTGAGCTCATTCCATCCATGTGCCGGAAAATAATTCGAGCGGCAATTAAATCTTGATGAGGATCTTGCGCCGATAGAGCCATAGGCACAATAACCACAGCAGGGCCCAACAGGCCAGGCTGATGATGATCTCCGAGCCCAGCGGCCCGGTCCAGCCGAAAAAGCCTTCGGCAAAGGGTTTGACCAAATGGGCCAGCCAGGCCGTGGCCCCGGTCTGGGTGAAGATGTAGATGAACAGGGAGTTCATGCCCACGATGTTGAAGAAGACGATGCCCTTGCGCATCTTCCTGACGTCGATGAGCCAGTAGGAGAAGGCCAGGACGAGGAGGCAGAAGCCGCCGCTGGCGATGACGAAGGAGCCCGTGCAGATTCGTTTGATGACGGGGTCGATGGGATTCAAGGCGAAGCCGACGATGACGCCGGCCAGGCCGGTCCAGAGAAGGACGCTGATTTTTTTGCCCGGCGGGCGTTTGCTCATCAACCATTGCCCGGCCAGTACGCCCCAGATGGTGTGGGCCGTCGTGGCCACGGCGTTGAAGGCAACCCAGTGCCCGGCCGACAATTCGCCCCCGACGAGCATGTCGAACCAGGACCCGAAATTGTGGTCCGGAACGAAGGGCTGGTTGTAGCCCGGCACCCAGAAGACGCGATAGATGATTTCCGAGAGAATGATGAGCCCGAAGCTGAGGGCGATCTGGGCCTTGGCCGGCTTTTTCATCATCAGGTAGGCGATGATGTAGGTCACGGAAAGCTGGGCCAGGACGTTCTGGAAGCGGAAGGTGATGCGGCCCGGCTCGATGCAGTAAAGCGCCCAGCCGATGAGGAGAAGAAGCAGGGCCCGCTTCACGGCGTGACGCGTGACCCTGCCCTGGTCGTCGCCGCGGCCTTCACGTTTGGCCGTGGACAGGGCCAGAGCGACGCCGACGATGAACATGAAGAAGGGCTGGATGAGATCCCAGAAATGGAAGCCGTTCCAGGGGTGATGATCGAACTGCGTGCCGATGGCGTAGATGATCGTTCCCTTGAGCGAGGGGTCGACGAGGTGTTCGTAGATGAGCGTGCTTTCGCCGATGAGGAGGAACATCGTAAGTCCGCGGAAAAAATCGAGGGAGCGCAGGCGCTCCTGGATGGGATGGGATTCGACGGCGTCGAGGGCCATGGTTCGCCTCCGTGCGCGTGGCGGTAAATCGATTTCTGGAGGAGACACTATCCGAGGCCGGGACGCCCTGTCAAGCCGGGCCGGAGGGGAGCCTGGGAGACGCGAGCCGTCGAACAGTGGAAACGATTCCGGCGAACGAATAAAATGGGGCCGAGGGCCCGAACCTTGGGAGATCCCATGAATACAAAGGCGCGAACCAAGTCAAGCGAGCGGAGGCCGACCGTCCACTTGATCTGCAACGCCCACCTCGACCCGGTCTGGCAATGGCGCTGGGAGGAAGGCGCGTCCGAGGCGATTTCGACGTTCCGGGTCGCGGCCGAAATTCTGAAGGAGCGCCGCGATCTCATCTTCTGCCACAACGAGGCTGTCCTTTACCGCTGGGTCGAGCGGCTCGATCCGGCACTCTTTCGCGAAATCACGCGGCTGGTCCGGGCCGGCCGCTGGGTGGTCAGCGGCGGCTGGTATCTGCAGCCCGACGCCAACATGCCGGGGATCGAATCGACGATCCGCCAGATCGCCGAAGGCCGCGACTATTTCCGCCGAAAATTCGGCGCTGTCCCGCGCGTCGCTTACAACTTCGATTCCTTCGGCCACGGCGCGGGCCTGCCCCAGGTCCTGCGGCAGGCCGGGTATGAAATGTACATCCACATGCGGCCGCAGGCCGGCGAGCTCGAACTTCCGTCCGACCTTTATCGCTGGCGCGGAGCGGGCGGATCAGAGATTCTGGCTTACCGCATCGCCGTCGGTCTTTATCATACGGAATACGATAATATCGGGGACCGCCTGAAGAAGGGCGTCGCTCTGGCCCTCGATCGAGGCCGTGACGTTCCCGTCTTTTGGGGCATCGGCGACCATGGCGGCGGGCCGACGCGCAAGGATCTGGAGACGATCGATCGTTTCCGGCGGGACGAACGACGGGCGTGCATCGTCCACAGCACCCCCGACCGTTTCCTCGACGCCGTGAAAGAGGCCGGACGAACGGCGCCCATCGTTCGCGGTGATCTCCAGCGCTGCTTCACGGGCTGTTATACATCCTTGTCGCGCCTCAAGCGCCGGGCCGTCCAAAGCCTCGGCCTCCTGACCCAGACCGAGGCCCTCCGTGCGGCATCGTGGTGGTCGCTGAAGCAAGACTACCCCGAAGACAAAATACGGGGAGCCTGGCGCGGCCATCTGTTCAACGATTTCCACGACATCCTGCCGGGAAGCTGCGTCGAAGCGGCGGAGAAAGACGCCCTGGATCTTTACGGCAAAGTCGAAGCCGAAGCCCGTTGTCTGCGTCTGGACGCAGCCGCGGCCTGGGCCCGGACATGCGGGATGCGCGCGGAGATCCCCTTGACTGTGCTCAACGCCAATCCGGCGCTGCGGCGTGTGCCCGTGGAAGCCGAATTCATGATCGAGCACCGCCCCAAATGGACGGGCACGTGGCATACCCGCGTGATCGATTCGGCCGGTCGGACCATGGCCTCCCAAGAGGAACAGCCCGAGTCGCTTCTCCCGTTCAATGGCTGGCGGCGTAAAACGGTCTTCATGGCCGATCTGCCCGCGGTGGGCGCCTCGTTCTATGCCGTCCAGCCGATCGAGGGGCCGGCCCCGAAAGCAGCCGAACATTCTTATAAGAAGGATGAGGGGCTTCCCTTTCTGGCCCTGCTGGTCGACGACGACGGCGATTCCTGGGGCACGGACC
>PMCY01000368.1:4505-4770 GCA_003154255.1 Candidatus Aminicenantota bacterium
TCCTCGACCTGCGCCTGCGCGTCCAATGGAATGAAGCCCGCAAACGCCTCAAACTGGCTTTCCCGACGGGAATGAGAGCGGCCGGCCTGTTCTGTGAAGTCCCCGGCGGGGCGGTTATGCGACCGGCCGACGGCCAGGAGCATGTCCACGGCCGCTGGTGCGTCGCCGAGGATTCTTTCCGGGGGAAGGCGCGGGCTTTTGGGATCGCCCATTCGGGGTTGCACGGGCTCGATTTTCTGAATGGGGAAATCCGTTTGTCCGTCCT
>PMCY01000368.1:4815-6026 GCA_003154255.1 Candidatus Aminicenantota bacterium
CATTCGGAAAAAAATCCGCGGCTGCGGTCGCCTCAAAAAAAACGCCGCCGGATTCCATCCTCGACATCGCCCCCGCGAGCGTTCGCCTTCTGGCTTTGAAGCGTTCATGGGACGGGCGGGCGTTGATCGTGCGAATGCAGGAGACGCTGGGAAAACGCACCGCGGGCCGGGTCAATATCGCCGGCGTGGGGGATATCCGCGCGGAATTCGGCCCTTTCGAAATCGTCACCCTGCGGATCGACCGGACAGGCGGCGGCAGGGGCCCCGGGCTTCGCCCGGAGATCCGTTCCCGCCGTACTCGGCCGCAGCTAAAAACAACGGACGAGTGCAGCGTCCGCGAGGTGGGCCCCATCGAAGAAAAATAGCTCCAGCCAGGACCGAAGCGCACAAATTACAGACTTCGGGATGAAGCTTTGCCGCTCCTATTCGTAATGCGTCCAGAGGCGGATGACCTTGACGGTTTTGATGTCATCGAGAATCTGGTAAACGAGGCGATGCTGGATGTTGATCCGCCGCGAATGGGCCCCGGCCAAATCCCCGACCAGTTTTTCGAACGGGGGAGGGCTTTTGTAGGGGTTTTCAGCCAGTATCGCCAGAAGAGCGTCGGCGTTATCCCGGAGTCCGGCCCGGGCCAGCTTTTTTGCGTCTTTTTGGGCTTGCCGGGTGAAGACGACTCGCCAATTCACCACTTCAGGTTGTCGGCGCATTTCTCCACCGGCGTTTCCATCCCCTTCCTGATGGACTCGCGCATGCCGGGGATGGCCAGAAGATAAAGCGTCTCCTGGATGGCCCGCCAATCCTCCTCCGAGATGAGGACGGCGTTCGAGCGCTTGCCCGTGATCTGGATGGGTTCGTGCCGAGCAGCCGTTTGATCGAGAAGCTTATAAAGGCGCGCCCGGGCGGCGCTGGCGGTGAGTGTGGTCATGTTGATTCCTCGCGCCCTATCGTACGATAATACGTACGTAGTGTCAAGCGGAGAGCCATAAGCGTTTGAAGGCCGAATTTTTATCGCAGCGTGCCGCGCTCCGAGGACGAATCCGATGGAATAAACNNCCAGGGAGCTGGCCCTCCGGCGGGAGCAGGTTTTCCTGATCTGCCTCGGGTACACACGAAATCCCGTCGAGGCCGAGGAGCTGGCCCAGGACGTCCTCTGCCGGGCCTGGGAGCGGGCCGGTTCCTTCCAGAACGCCGAACACTTCGGCCGCTGGCTT
>PMCY01000368.1:6098-6447 GCA_003154255.1 Candidatus Aminicenantota bacterium
GGAGTGTCGCCGAGAGGGCCGGTCTCGCCCGCTAGGGAGTGAACATGAATTTTCCAGTTGATGATGAACGATGGGCGCTGGGCCGAGATGCGATCGAACGGGAGAAAGGCGCGGCCCGGACTTGGCTGGCGGGCAGGGATTGGAATGCGGTCGGGATCGTCCGGAAACCGCCGCAGCCATCTCGACGGCCCAAAAGGACCGCTCGATTGGCCGCCGCGGCGGCCGGAGCTGCCATATTGTTTCTGGGTTTTCTCCTGCTGCGGCCGGTTTTTCACCCTCGCTCATCCGGTGTCTTGGGGCCCGCTGAATCGATCCTGAAGGTCTTTGAGCGAGTCCAAACGGAGAGCGC
>PMCY01000344.1:0-1966 GCA_003154255.1 Candidatus Aminicenantota bacterium
CAAGCCGGGACCAAGAGCGAAAAGCTCCTCGCCGCGGACGCCGGCTGGCGGTCGACCTCGGTCCGCCGGACGCGGACGGGATTCGAGCTCTACTGGAGCGACCCGAAAGACGCGGCCCTGAAGGGGCTGCGAGTCACGGCCACGGCCATGGCCGAGCCTTCCGCCAATGCCTGGCATTGGCAGCTCAGCGTTCGCAACGGGACTCCCGATTGGAGCGTCTGGCGCGTCGTTTTCCCCCAGGTCGCGGTCGCGGATTTGGGGAAAGGTTCGGCGGTCCTGTTCCCCCGCGGCCCGGGAGAAGTCCAGCGCGAAGTCGGCCTGCGCTCCTTCGTCTACCACGGCGACTACCCGGGCGCCTTGTGTACTATGCCCTTCATGGCGGCCTATCGGCAGGGAGAAAACCCGGCCGGGCTCTATCTGGCCGTCCATGACGGCTGGGGAAGCACCAAAAGCCTTGGGTTGGAGAGCGATCCGGCGGCCCACGCGGTGCGTATGTCGTTCGAACATCCCGCGCCGGACATGGGCAAAGCGGGGAACGACTTCGAGCTGTGCGGCGAAGCCATCTGGCGGCTCCTCCGCGGCGACTGGTTCGACGCGGCCATGATGTACAGGGAATGGGCCCGCAACGAGGCCCGCTGGTGGCCGCGGCTGACAAAGGACGGGCGGGCCGATACTCCCATCTGGATGCGCAATTTAAATGCCTGGGCCATGACCGGCGGCGGGCCGGACGAATGCCTCGGCCCGGTGGAAGATTTTAAAAAATATCTGGGCCTGCCGATCGGCTTCCATTGGTACAACTGGCACATGATCCCCTTCGACAACGACTATCCGCATTACTTCCCGGCCAAGCCCGGCTTCGCCCAGGGCGTCGCCGCGCTGCAAAAGAACCAAGTCTACGTCATGCCCTACATCAACGGACGCCTTTGGGACACGCGGGACCGCGGCACCGAGGATTTCGAATTCACCCGGCGGGCCCTGCCCGCGGCCACCAAAGGGGAGGACGGCCAGCCCTATGTCGAGACCTACGGCAGCAAGGAAAGCGAAGGCGGGCCGGTGCAGCTTGCGGTGATGTGCCCTTTCGCGCCGCTCTGGCAGCGCACCGTGAAAGACCTCGTGCTGAAGCTTACCGGAGAGGCCGGCGTATTTGCGGTCTACATCGACCAAGTTGCGGCCGCCGCGCCGACCCTTTGCATGGACACGGCGCATGGGCACCCGCTGGGCGGCGGACATTGGTGGACGGAGGGATATTGGCGGATGCTCGACTCGATCCGCAAGGACCTGCCGGGGAACACCGTGCTGACGACCGAGTGCAACGGCGAGCCGTTCATCCGCTGGTTCGATGGCTATCTGACCTGGCAGTGGCAATACGACGGGCAGGTCCCCGCCTTCCCGGCCATCTANNGGCCAGCAGCTCGTTTTCGGCGAGCAGCTCGGCTGGATCGATCCGGGGCTGGTCAAGGAGAAGGAAAACGCCGAATTCTTCCGCGGATTGGTCCGGCTGCGCGACCGCCTGCGCCGCTATTTTGCGGCCGGCCGCATGGCCCGCCCTCTGAAGGTCCCGGAGGGAATGCCGACCGTACGGGCGGACTGGCAATGGTCGGGCGAATGGTGGGTCACGACGGACGCGGTGATGTCCGGCGCCTGGCAGCTTCCGGACGAAAATAAGATGGTCCTGTTCTTCGTCAACGTGAGCGATCGAGACGTATCCTTTAAGCTCTTTTTCGACGCTCAGGCCTATGGCCTTCCCCCCAGCGGCGTCAGCGTCCGGAAGCTCACGGCGGGGCCGGGCGAGACCGCCAACGAGGAATGGCCGGCCGTTTCCGAGCGCGTGCTGACGTTCCCGCCGCGCCAAGCTACGGCCTGGGAGTTGGCCTGGTAGCCAAAGATCGGGAGGGACGCATGAAACGAATCAACCGCCGCCGATTTCTTGAAACGGGGCTCCTCGCCGGAGCGGATCTGGCGCTCC
>PMCY01000344.1:2047-4053 GCA_003154255.1 Candidatus Aminicenantota bacterium
GTCTGGGAAAAGAAGTGGGTCGGCAAGCTTCTCGGCTATCTGGACCCGGCTTCCGGATTGCTGCGGCGTCCCAAGACGTCTTATAGCGCTTCGGCCATCGACCCGGGCGACCAGGCCCTGACGCTCTATGCGTTGGTCACCGTCTATCTGGATAACGGGGACGCGGCGATCAAAAACGCGATCCGCAAGATGGTCGCCGCCATCCGCCGCGACGCGGCCGCGCAGGGGGCCAAGTCGCCCTACCTGAATGGTTTTCTCATCAAGAGCGTCATGGCCGCGGCCCGGGTACTCGAGGACAAAGAGGCCTTCGACCTGGCCGGGACGATCACCCGCTTCGTCTTCGACCAGACGCCCACGTTCGCTCCCGACAACCATTTCCGCCATGGCGGACACATGCACGGCAATCTGCGGACCCTCGTCGGGGCCGCCGATTACGCCCTGCACGCCCGCGACCCGGAGCTCTACAGCCGCGTCGACGCGCTCTACCGCTACGTGCGGTCCGAATCGACGCGCTTCGGCTTTTTGCCCGAGCAGATCGGGCGCAAGGGCGACGTCGTGCTTTGCGAAACATGCGCCCTGATGGATTATCTGGGCCTGGCTTCGACGCTGGCCAACCACGGCCACCCGGAGTATTGGGACGACGTCGAACGCATGGCCCGCAATCAGCTCATCGAAAGCCAGTTCGCCGATTCCTCCTGGCTGGACGGCGGGCCGGGCGGTTCCGCTGCGGAAGACACGGAGCAGTTCAGCCGCCGGGATGTCGGGGCGCGGATGATCGGCGCCTACGCCGGCTGGAGCTCGCCGACGCATTTTCTGGCCGCCCGGGAATCGCTCAACCATCATTGGGGCGGGCCGGAGCTGCACGACAAGACGCGCGTCTTCCAGAACTGCTGCGCCGGGTCGGGCACGCATGCGTTCTACACCGTCTGGAAGAACGCCGCCCGCTTCGAGAGCGGCCGCCTGAACGTCCATCTTCATATCGACAAGCTCTTGCCCGAAGCCGAGATCCGCTGCCGCCAGCCGCACGAAGGCCTGCTGACCGTGGCGCTCAAAAAGGACGCCGCGGTGCGGGTGCGCATCCCGTCCTTCGTCAAGCCCGAGGAGATGAACGTTGAGGCGGGGAAGGACGGCCGGAAAATGGAGGCCAAGGTTTCGGGAAATTACCTGGAGATGGAGAAGGGCCGGGCCGGCGAGGTCATCCGGATTTCCTATCCGCTTCCCCTGCGGAACGAGGAAGCCGTCATTGGCAATCCCGGCTTCAAATCCTACCGTTATCGGGTCACTTGGAAAGGGGACACGGTCGTCCGGATGGAACCCCTGGGCGAGGAGGACAAGACGGGCTGGTCGGATTTCGACGAGCGCCAGGTCCCGATTTTCTATGGAAAGGAAGGTCCGGGGCCGCTCTATCAGCGCGAACAGATGCTGGAGGCGTCCGTCCCCGAGCCCGTCCCGCTCCATATGGACGACGGGCCCATCGATTTCTGGCATCTCAAATAAAACGAGGGCATTTTCATGAACTCCCTGTGCCGCCAAAGGATGGCGTTATTATTGACGCTCCCGGCCCTCGGTCTCACGACTTTGGCCGTGTCATCGGCCTCTTTCGAGCAGTCCTCCGCNNCCACCTTTCGCTCGGCCCTGGCCCGGATGCGCGAATACCCCGACGTCGCTTTTGTCTCCAGCTCGGCCCGGTTCTATAAATGGGTCCAGGAGGCCGACCCGGCCATGTTCGCCGAGATCCGCCGGAGGGTCAAGGAAGGCCGCTGGAACATCGTCGGCGGCTGGTGGGTGGAACCCGACCTGAATTGCCCGCTCGGCGAGTCGCTCGTCCGGCAGGGCCTCTACGGCCAGCGCTACTTCGAGAAGAATCTGGGGGTCCAGGCCCGAGTCGGCTTCAATCCAGACTCTTTCGGCCACCCTTGGACCCTGCCCCAGATCCTGGCCGGGCAGGAGCTTTCGGCCTATATGTTCATGCGGCCTTCGCCGACGGAAAAGCCCGATCTCAAGGC
>PMCY01000371.1:0-3691 GCA_003154255.1 Candidatus Aminicenantota bacterium
GAGGCCCTGGAACGTCCAGCCGGCCACGGCCGGCGCCGGACCGGAAGCCTTGGCCGTCGTCACGATCGTGGCCTGCCCGGGCATGGCCGCCATCTGCCGCAGCGTCTCCAGCGGGAGCCAGATCTGGCCCTCGTCGACGCCTTGATCCTCACTGGAGAAGATCCCGACGATCTGCAGGTCGCGGGCGTCGAACGCGCCTTTGGCGTCGCGCCAGCGGACGGTCACGGTGTCGCCTTTTTTAAGTCCGGTCGTCCGGGCCATGCGCTCGCCAATGAGCCCGGGCAGGTCGTGGTCGGCCGGCCGGAGGAGGGCCGAGGGAATGTGCAGGAGGGTCTGGGCCGGATCGAGGCCCTTGAGCAGGACCGGCTGGATCTTGCCCTCGGGGTAGAGCGTCCCCTGGACGAGGAGAACGGCCGCGGCCTTCCCGGCGCCGATCGCGGCCTGCAGCGCCTCCGGCACGGGCGCGTGGGCGTCGACGATGGTGAAGGGATCGTAGGGATCGTAGCCGTTGACCCAGTATTGTCCGCCGCCGTACTCGGCGTCGGTCTTCGCCCGCGAGGCTTCCCGGTCCAGTCCGTCGTAGAGCCCCTGGACGCCGATGATGACGACGAAGGCCATGGACAGAACGACGGCGTTGAGCCAGGTCTTGGCTCCGGCCCCGATCATGTTGCGAACGGCCAGCTTGGGGATGATCATGGCCTCCTCCTAAACCCGGCCGGTCGGCTCGTCGCCGGCCACCCGGCCGTCGACGAGGGTGATCTTGCGCCGCAGGTGCCGGATGACCTTGTCGTCGTGCGTCGAGAAGAGGAACGTCGTGCCCAGGTCCCGGTTGATGTCTTCCATGGTGCGCAGGATGTTGTGGGAGTTCTCGGCNNCGGGCTTCTTGACCACGGCCCGGGCAATGGCCACCCGCTGGCTTTGCCCGCCCGAAAGCTGGGCCGGCCGCGATTTGGCCCGGTCGGCCAGGTGGACCCATTCCAAAGCCTCGAGGACGGCCTTGCGGCGCGCCGCCGGCGGCATATCAAGCAGGAGGAGGGGGAACTCCACGTTTTCATAGACCGTGTAGACGGGCAGGAGATTGAACGTCTGGAAGATGAAGCCGATGTGCCGGCTGCGCAGCTCAGCGGCCTGCTTATGCCCGAGCGCTTCGACCTTGCGGCCCAAAACCTCGGCGCTGCCGCTCGTCGGGGCGTCGAGCGAGCCGAGAATGTTGAGGAGGGTCGTCTTGCCCGAGCCGCTGGGTCCGACCAGCCCGGCGAACTCTCCGCGGCTGAACGTCAAGTTGACGTCGTCGAGGGCGGTGATCGTCTGTTCGCCCATGGGATAAATTTTCGTCAGATGGATCGTTCGGATGATGATGCCGTTTTCCGTCGACATGAAGGCCTCTCTATTTAGTGGTTGAAGACGATGGTGATCTGGATGCCCTTGCCGGCGAAGAGGCTGGCGCCCGTCCGGCCGGGGAGTATCTGGTAACGGTCGGGATTCAGGAATCCGATGACGTAGAAGCTCCAGCGGTCGTAAGTCCGCCGCCAGGTCAGGAGGCGGTACCAGTCGCTTGTCGAACCCGAATAAAAAACCATGGTGCTTACCCGGTCGAGCAGGCCGAGGGGATAGTCGGCGGTCAGGCCGGTGAAGTCGCGGGACATACCGCTGTCCCAGGCGCCTGCGGCGACCGCGGCGTTGAGATGCTCGGCCAGGACGTGCAGACCGCTGCCCCAATCGAAGGTGTAGTCCAGTCCGACTGTCCAGCTGCGTTGCCAGCTCTGGGGAATCACGCTGTAGCCCTGGCGGGTCAGGGCGGCTTCGATCCACAAGCCGAACCCGAGGTCCCATTTGCCGTCGAAGCCGAGGCGATCCTCGGGCGGATTCGTCCGTTCTCCCGGAGGAAACGCGGTCCCGCCGTTTGCCATGTCGATGGTGCGGTGGTGGTAGGATAGTGCGGCTTCGCCGGCCGGCACGGGGACCTGGATGCGGCCGCCGAATTCGGGCGCGCTTTTTTTCGTGCCCACGGTCTCCCAGCCCTTGGGATCGCCGTTGCCGGCGAGGCCCCACAGCCAGACGTTGGCGTTGCCGGGAAAGGTGTACTTGAGCAGGAGGCCGTAGACGCCGTCGGCGAGCTGGAGGGGGTCGTTGGGATCGATACGGTCGAACCACATCAGCGGGCGCAGGAGCATGGCCGAGCCGAAGTTGATCTTCTGCAGGCCCAAGCGGACCTCGAAGCGGTCCGAGGCCAGGCGGACCCAGGCCCGGTAGGGCTTGATCTCGCCGCTCGTGCCTAAGGTGGAGAGGGCCGCGCCGCGGGCGGACTCGTAGGCGTTGACCGAGACTTCCGAATCGAGGGACCAGCCCCGGCCCAGGTGGAGATTGAGGGAGAAGGAAGGGATGTAGCGCAGGCCGAGCGCGCTTTCGGCGGACGGCGCGTCATGGTATCCCAACCAGCCAGAGAGCTGGCCGCGCAGGCTGAGGGTCGGGCCGCCGTCCGCGGCCGCGAACGATGCGGCGCAAGCGATCATCATCGCGATCACGGCGAAGCGTCGGATGTTCACAGCCATTTCACCGCGCCCTGCCCGAGGAAGCCGTAAAAGAGGAAATTCAGAACTTCCGAGGCCATGGCTTCCACGGTGACATAGCGGCCGACGAAGCGTTCGTCGGCCGCCCAGTCGGTCATGCGCTCGACGATGTAAAGGAAGGTCTCGGGATTGACGTTGGTCCGGATTTCGCCCGCGGCGATCTTTTCTTTTACGTCGTCGAGGAAGCCGCGAATGACTTTGTCGTTCCAGGCCTTGATCTCGTCCAGCCACTTGTGTCCGGGGCATTCTCGAAATTCCTTGTGAAGCCGCCAGCCGAGGGGGGCCGCCTGCTCCATCTTCAGGCGGATGAAAGCCTTGATCTTCTCCTGGTAGGGAAGGTCGGATTTCCGAATGGCGTCGATCCGAGCGTCCATTGTCTGAAGCAGATCCTTGAGAATAGCCCCGATCATGGCCTGCTTATTGGCGAAGTATTTGTAGAAAGTCATTTTGCTGACGCCTGCCTCGCGACAAATTTCTTCGACGGAAATCCGTTCAGTACCATGATACGAGAGGAGACGCCAGCCGGTCTCGACGATGGCGGATCGTTTCTTGCTGGAGCGGTTTTCCATGGAATAATTTTAATGTTTATACGTTTATGGTTTAATATATACGATAATCGTACGTTAAATGTAAATATCGTATATAAAGTTTGTTGATATAGTTATATCTTTATAATATTAAATACTTTTTTTTAGGCTTTCAGTCACATGTTCTTGCCATGATTAGGCCATGGTCAGCCGGTCGTGGGCCAGTAGGAGTTTTCCCTGGATGGGCACGCCGTGCGGGCAGGCCGCTTCGCAATACCCAGGGCAATCCGCGCAATCGGCGGCGTTCCGCGCGCCGAGCCCGGCATAATCGGCCATGGCCGCTTTTTCCCGGCCCTGGGCGCGGAAATAATATTCGTAGCGCATGATGCTGTTGACCGGGATGCCGCGCGGGCAGGCGCCCTGGCAGTGGGTGCAGCCGATGCGGCAGTTCAGGTCTCCGAAGGTTTTCCGGCCTTCGGCCAGCATGGCGGATTCGCGGGCCGTGAAGCGCGTCCCGGACAGCTCCATATAAGCGTCGAGCTCCCCGAAAGAGTTGATGCTGGGGCAGACGCAGTGGACTTCGGGGCGGTCGAG
>PMCY01000371.1:3711-11688 GCA_003154255.1 Candidatus Aminicenantota bacterium
CATCTTCATCAGGGTCAGGCCCATGTTTTTCGAGGCGCAGGCCTTGAAGATCTTCTCGCCCGCCTCGCCCTTGAGGAAGTTGAAGACGGTCAGGATGACATCGAAACGCCCGTCCTCGGCGGCGGCCTGGACGACCACCTCGCAGGCTTCGTCCAAGTGGCCGTTCAGGCTGTTGTCCGCGCCGTGGTTGGAGAGGCCGGAGAAGCGAACCTTTCCCTCGGCCTTCAGCTCGCCGATGAGCTCGTGGTAGGGCTCGTACTTGACCTGGGCCAGGGTGCACATATGGATCATCAGACAGTCGGCGTAGTCCGTGTTCATCCGCTCCAGGCTTTTCATGAAGCGCTCGCGGATCTCGGTCTTGCTGATTTTCTTGTTGAAGGTCAGATTGAGCTTGGTGGTCAGGAAGACCGATTTGCGGTCGCGCGTCTTGAAGACCTGTCCGATGGTCCGCTCGGAATTGCCGTTCTCATAATGTTCGGCGGTGTCGATGTAATTCATGCCCCGATCGAGGGCGGCGTCCAGGACGTTGGCGTTGTTCAAGGGGCCGGCCCCGAAGCCCATGTCGGAGACCTTGACGCCCGTCCGGCCCAGGGTGCGGAATTCCTTGATCTTTGTCGCTTCGGCGGGGGATGGGGAGGCGCCCTGGGCGGCGGGGACTTTTTCCTGGGCCAGCAGGGCCGCGGCGGGCAATCCGGCCAGGGCCGTGCCGAGGAAGCCGCGGCGGGACAGGGATTTCGGCGCGGGCGCAACGGGGGCTTTGAATCGGGGCATAGATCTCTCCTTGTCGGGGCTCAAGATAGAAGATACGCAAAGCGGGGTAAAAATGTTGCCGGCGCCGGATAAATCGTTCGGCTCTACCGCCTTGCCGATCTTTCAGGAAATCCGGAGACCTTTTTCGATCGACTTGAATCTTTCGGCTAGATCCGAATCCAGGGCAAGGTCGAATTCCTTGAGACATTCTCGGATGAAGGCCGCGTCATAACGGGGATTTTTGAGAAGGATGGATTCGATATCCTCCATGTCCCTCGGGCGGCCGGCGACCATTTTATGGACAACCAGATCCTCCAGGGAGGCGAATCGCACGAAAACTCGGCCGATCTTGACCCGGCGGGCCCGCCCGATGGCCGACCGCTCGTATTCCGAAAACGAAAGGACGAAATCAATCCGGATGCCGGAAACGGGATCGAGGGCAGGTACGACCATCGTTTCTTTAGCGAAGGCTTCGGCGTCAGGAACACGGCAGCGGAATTTCAAGGCCTTGAGGGCGGCCAGAAGTCGGGAAACTTCTTCGACTCCGAGCCCCAGCGTGATATCGATATCCTGCGTAGCGCGGGGTTCTCCGTAAAGGAGAACGGCTTGTCCCCCGATGATCATATAGGGGATTTTGAGCTTAGCGAGCGCGGCGGCGATTTTGCCGAGAAGTCGTTCGAACATGGTTGAGGGCTTTGGCGATGCGGATTTTATGGTTGATTCCGTCCAACGGGTCCCGGTCGCATGATCGTCCGATGGCCGCGGCTTCTTTCCGCAGGGCCTCGACGATTTTTAGGGCGCGCCGGTAGTCCGGTTTTTCTGTCCGGACGCGTGCTCTCTCGAATTCCCCAACGAGGGCGGCATTTTTGATCATGGATATTTTTTTGCTGACTCCATTATACCAGAGTTCGGGCCGACGCCGGGGATTCTATGAGCTAGATCCGATCGATATCGGGGCGCTTCAGGAATTCCGACGGTGAGAGGATGCGGACATTGCCGTACGATCCGATCCTCAGCAGGGCCTTGTCCCCGGTGACGAGATACTCCGCTTTCAGGGCCACGGCGCAGGCGATGAATTTATCTTCATCCGGATCCACATCGACGATGTGAAGTTTAGGTGTCTTGATGGTGAAGAGGATGTTCGGACCCTTGGCCAGGAGATCCAGGAGTTCTTTCAATTCTGTCCTATCGCTGTCGAAGAGCCGCTCCAGCACGGCCACATATTCATCGAGGACGTCTTTGGANNCGGGCCCAGCCCTTTTGAATTGAATTTATCACCAATGCGCTTCCAGAGATCATCGATATAGGCGCCGAGATCATGTTCCTTGACGTAATCCGAAATCAGCTCGCGGATCATTCCCGAGGACGTCTTGCCTTCCGCGCGCGCCATCCGCTCAAGCTTGTTCTTGAGCGCGGGATCGATCCGGATAAGCAGTTGATCGGACATGGTTTCTCGTAGAATAATATCTTGTATATATAATATATCGCTAGGCCGGAGATGTCAATTGAAACTGGGCGGAATTCTCTATTAGCCGAGGGCAGTAATCTCGGGAGACATTGCGGTTTTATAAAGTCCGATGCAAATTCCATTACAAGCCGACGAGCCGACATTTTTTTATAACGATGAGATCCTCATCAGTCTTGTCGGCGAAGTAGACGAAGCCGCCGGAAAATGNNNNGTTCCCCGCCGGTGATCGTGACATTGCCCGAGACTTTGGTCTTGATTCGGTCATAGGCGCGCCGAAACTGCCGAATCGGGTTCCCTGATTCGCTTTGGATGAGCTTTATCAGATAGTCAGGAGTATGCGAGATCAAAAGACTCTTTGATCCTGTCGGAATCGCAATAAACGGCTGATAGACCGTCACGCCCACGCCGCCGCCTGCGGTGGAAACATATCCCGGCAACGTGAACGAACAAAGTGTTTTTACTCCTCCGCTTATCCGGTCGATCTCTATGATGTCCTGCGGGAATTCCTTCCATCCGGATCCTCCTTTTAAATCGCGGCGGCCCGAATGACTGAATAAAAATCTTTTTTCGTCGGCGTCGACAAAGAGACCAAAGCCAAGTGCGGCTCCACGGAAGGAGATTTCCTGTATCATTTTCCCTTCGGGTCCGAAAACAAGTGCCTTGGGCGGTGTGCCGCAGAGAATGATCTGGTTCCCATGCGGCCAGATATCGTAAACGAAGTTGACTTCGCCCGGTCCCTGGCCCTTTTTCTCCAAGTTGCGGACGAATCGCCCCTGAGGATCGAATTGGAGTATCTGCGCCCCGCTGTCATTGACGAAAACCGATCCGTCGGGAGCGACTTTCAAGCCGGATACGTATTTGATATAGAAATCCTTCCCTGCATCCTCGATCCGCATTACTTCATTCAGAGTGACCGTGCGTCCGGCCCGCGGATTGTCGGGTTTGACCGGGTTTTCTATGATTGCTTGGGCGACGGCGAGGCTGGAAGCTAAAACGATCGTTATAAATCCGATGATAACCGCGATTCGTTTCATGGTTCATTTCCTATCAAAGCCCGATAAGCCGGCATTTCTTGATGACGACGAGGTCGTCGGCGTTTTTATCGTCGAAATAGACGAACCCTCCAGCGAAGGTGAACCGCTGGCCGACATGGTTCGGATCGACGTCTTTTTCCGACCATTTTAAATAGAAACGGTCGATGTATCGGCCGGAAAAGTCAAACACATCGATCAGAACCCCCTTTTGGCGATCGATGGTCGATGTCTGGACCCAGAGTTTGTCGCCGGCGACGTGCAAGGCCTGTATATCCGCCCAATACTTCGGGGCCGGCGGGNNGTCCATCGGCCAGGATCGACGTTTTTTCCTGGGATTTTGTCCTGATCCGATCATAAAAGCGCCGAAATTGCCGAATCACAATCCCGGATTCGTTATCAATGATTTTAATTAAATAATCGGGCGTATGGGAAATGGCGATATTCTTCTTTCCGGCCCGAACGGCGATGAATTGTTGAGGAACCGTTACGCCAAATCCGCCGGAATTCCCGTAGATGTATCCCGGCATAAGAAATGAACCCAGCGTTCTGGCTTGCCCGCTGTTCAGGGCGACAATGACGATTTCCTGAGGGATGTCTATCCATCCGGATCTTCCCTTGACGTCGGGAACGCCCCAGCGGCTGAAAATCATATTTCCATCAATGACATCGATGAATCTGAACAGACCCTGCGCGGACCCTCGAATCGTGATCTCCCTCGTTATTTTCCCGTCATGGTCGAAGATGATGGTTTTTATCGGTGAGCCGCAGAGAAGGATCTGATCTCCTCGAACCCAGATGTCATTGATCGAGTTCAGCTCGCCCGGCCCTTGGCCTTTTTTCATTAAATTGCGCAAAAATCGACCGTTAGCGTCAAATTGAAGCGCTTGTTCGCCGCCGTCATTGATGACGATCGATCCGTCCGGAGCCACTCTAAAGCCGAAAAAATACTTGATGAAAAAATCTTTCCCCGTATCCTCGATCCGCATTTCCTCCTTGACCGTGACGACGCGGCCGGCCCGCAAATTGTCGGTTTTGGCCGGGTTTTCGATGACCGCTTGGGCGAAGGCGAGGCTGGGCGCCAAGACATATGTCATAAGGCCGATGACAACGGCAATTCGTTTCATGGTTCAGCTCCAATCAAAGCCCGACAAGCCGGCATTTCTTGATGACGACCAGATCCTCTTCAGTTTTATCGGCGAAATAGACGAATCCGCCTGCGAAGGTGAAATGCTGCAAGAGGGGATCGAGATCAGTTTCCTTGTCCGACCATTTGAGATAAAAACAATCAAGATAGCGGCCCCCCTGATCGAAAATGTCAAACAAGACGCCTTTGTGGGCATCGACGGTCGACGTTTGGACCCAGATTTTTCCGTCGACCGCATGCAAGTTGACGATGTCGTTCATGAACTCGGGCGGCTTGAAGGCCATCGCTCCCATTCCCGAGGCGCCGCCGGACTCCCGGGAGACGATCCGGGCTTGTCTTTTATAAGGCCGTTTTAAGACGGCGCCGACCGTTCTCGTCGTCATATCGAACACCTTGATCAGATATTCCGACGTGTGAGTAAGGGCCAAGGTCCTGTCGCCGATCGCGACGACCATGAGTTGCGATGACTGATACAGGCCCACCTCTCCGGATGGAAAATGGAGGACATATCCCCGGATAGGGAAAATACCGAGCTTTTCGACTTGTCCTTTTGGCAGGGAAATGGCCTCGACGGCCGCGGGAAAGTCCCGCCATCCTCCTCCCCGTTTCAGGTCGGAAACGGCGTCGCGAACGAAGATCAGTTTGTCGAAAACCGCCGCGGCCATATTCGTCTGGCCCGCGGCCGCCCGCAAAAGGCTTATCTCATCCACCAGATTTCCGGCAAGATCGAATATCAAGGCTTTTCGCGGATTCCCGAAGAGGATCACGTTTTGTTTCACGACTTGGTGACCATAGACTTCCGCCAGCTCTCCGGGGCCTTCTCCTTTTTTTACAAGGTTCCTGACGAATCGGCCCCGGGAATCGAATTGGAGAAGCTGCTTCCATTCGTCTCGAACGAAAACCGAGCCGTCGGCCGACGCTTGAAGACCATACACGGCTGTAATCGTGAAGTCCTTCGCCGTATCCTCGATCCGCATCACTTCCTGCAGAGCGACCGTTCGGCCGGCCCGCAAATTGTCGGGTTTGGCCGGATTTTCGATGACCGCTTGGGCGACGGCGAGGCTGGACGCCAAAATAATGGCTAAAAAAACGATAACGAAAGCGATTTTTCTCATCGAATGTCCCCCTCTCAATGCGTTCCCCACAAATGTATCGTCCATGGCCGGGGAAAACCCGGCCGTCAGCACAATTCTTTGTTCTACCAGCTCCCTTTGATGAACCGTTGGAAGAGCTCGACGGCCGGGATGACCGGGCAGGCGGCCACGGAGCGCTCGGAGTAAGTGAGGACGCCGCCGGCGGAAACGCCCGCGCCGCAGACGGCATAGGGCACCGGCTTGCCGTCGTGGGTCTTAGTGGCGACGGGCGTGGCGTGGTCAGGAGCGACCAGGATGCGGACGTCCGGCCGGTCGTCCGCCCAGGCCAGGATCTCGCCGACGATGTTCTTGTCGAATTCCTCGATGGCCTGGATCTTCTTCTTGAGGTCTCCTTCGTGGCCGGTTTCGTCCGGCGCTTCGACATGGAGATAGACGAAATCCTCAGTCGCCAGGGCCTCCTTGGCCGCGGCGATCTTGCCCGCGTAATTCGTTCCCAGATAGCCGGTGGCGCCCGGCACGATTCTCACTTTCAATCCGGCCAGGACGCCCAGCCCGCGGACGAGGTCGACGGCCGAGATGACCGAGCCGGTCAGCCCGAACCTCTCTTTCAGCGTGGCCAGCTTCATGGCCCGGCCCTGGCCCCACAGCCAGACGTCGGTGGCCGGCTTTTTGCCCGCCGCGACGCGCTTTTTGTTCATTTCGCTGGCGGCCAGGATCGGCCGGGCCTTCTCCATAAGGTCGAACACGAGATCTTTGCCTGGCCCCTTCGGCAGATGGGGCGCCCACGGCCGCCCGCTGATGTCGTGCGGCGGCGTGCAATTCAACCCTCGAGGGAAATTCTTGTAGATGGCCAGGTGCCGATAGCTGATGCCCGGAACGAGCCGCAGGGATTTCGAGCCCAGGGCGGCCTGGAGCTCCTCGATCAGCGGCCGCGATTCCTCGGTCGTGATGTGCCCTGCCGAATAGTCGTCCATAAGTCCGTCGCGCAGCGTGACCACGTTGCAGCGGAAGGCCGTGTCGTCGGCGTCCAGGGCGACGCCGATGCTGGCCGCTTCGATCGGGCCGCGGCCCTCGAAATTAGCGGCCGCATCATAGCCGAGAAGCGACAGGTTGGCCACGTCGCTTCCGGCCGGCAATCCGTCCGGAACGGTCTTGACCCGGCCGACGCGGCCGAGCGCCGCGATGCGATCCATGTTCGGCTTGAAAGCCGCCTCCAGGGGAGTCCGGCCGCCGAGCTCCACGATGGGCTCGTCGGCCATGCCGTCNNCCCTTCACCGCCCGGTGCGGCTCTTCGCCCGCCAAACGGCCCAGCTCCTCGATGGCTTTGAATTCGTCCGGTTCGGTCCGGCCGGTGATGGCCGCCAGCACGTCGCCGGCGAACTTGAACGGGCTGGCCGTCGAGGCGATGATGACGGCCGGGCCGTCCGCCGCGCCCAAGTCGCGCGACACCGCCGAAGCCACGGCCGTATGCGTGTCGATGATCAATCCGGTTTCCTCATAGACCCTTTTGATTTCAGCGAAGACCCGCGGCTCGTCGGCCCAGCCGGGGATGATGAGGTCGTCCATGGCCCGTTTGGTCTCGGCATCGATCTCGAAGACGCCCTTGCGGAAGCGCTCGGTGAACCAGGTCTTGATCCGCCCCGCGTCGCGGCCGGTGATCTCGAAGAGAAACCGCTCCAGGTTGGAGGAGATGAGAATGTCCATGGAGGGGGAAGACGTGCGATGAAATTCGCGGTGGGTGTCATAAATCCCGGTGCGGAAGAAATCGGTCAGAATATGGTTTCTATTGGAAGCGCAAAAGAGCCGGCGCACCGGAAGCCCCATGGCCCGGGCGTACCAGGCGGCCAGGATGTTGCCGAAGTTGCCCGTCGGCACACAAAGGTCGACTTCCTCGCCGGGTTTGATCTCGCCCTGCTCGGTCAGCACGGCATAGGCTCGAACATAATAGACGATCTGCGGGGCCAGCCGGCCCCAGTTGATCGAATTGCCGGTGGAGAGCTTGATGGATTGCCCGGCCAGGTAATCGCGCAAGGCCTGGTCGATGAAAAGGGCCTTGACGCCCGTCTGGCAGTCGTCGAAGTTGCCCCGGACGGCGAAGACCTTGGTGTTGGTCCCGTCTGTCGTGGTCATCTGCAGGCGCTGGACTTCGCTGACCCCGCCGTCGGGATAGAAGACGACGATGGAGATGCCGGGGACGTTTTTGTACCCCTCCAGGGCGGCCTTGCCGGTATCGCCCGAGGTGGCCACCAGGATGAGCGTGTGTGTCTTGTCGCCGGTCAGGCGCTTGGCCGTCGTGGTCAGGTGGGGCATGATCTGCAGGGCCACGTCCTTGAAGGCGGCCGTCGGCCCATGCCAGAGGTCGAGGACGAAGCGGCGCCCTCCGAGAGGGCCGATATCGACGATATCCGGCGTGTCGAAAGTGGCGGGGTTATAGGCCTGGCGCAGGCAGGAATCGAGGACGGCCGGATCGAAATCGGTGAAGTAGGG
>PMCY01000371.1:11738-14065 GCA_003154255.1 Candidatus Aminicenantota bacterium
AGGTAAACCTCGACGTCCAGAAATTCCCGCTTCATCACGGCATCCAGCCGGAACTTTTCGTCCAGGTAGGCCTGGAATTTGGAATAATCCGGCAGGGATACGAGGTGGTGGGCCGAATGGCCCTTCTCGACGAAAATCAGGGCTGTTTGGGCCGCTTCGCATTCCCTGCGGATGTCCGCGGAGGTGATCAGCCCCCCCCTGGTCCAGGATTCGGAAACATCGACCAGCTTTCCCGGACAGGTCCGTTGAGCGAGAAAGTTGATGAACGGGTCGTCGCCGAAAACAAATTCGCCGGGCTTGGTATGCTCCCTGACGTAACCCGCGAGCGCGCGCGTGCCATGGTCGTAAATCGCCAATTTGGCCGGCTCAAAAGTCGGGCCCAGGCTCAGCGCTATGAGGACGAGGGTGACGGGGATAACCAGGATCCGCCCTTTCCTCCAGCGGGCCAGGCCGTCCAATCCGGCGCCGAAAAAGAGGGCCAGGGGGACCATGGCGCAGACGACATAACGGATGAAGAAGCGGCCGGGCAGAAAAAGCACGACGAAGGGCGCGGCCGCGGCGAACAGCAGAATCGCTTTCTTTCCCTCCGTTCGGCCCGGCCGGAACGCGACTCCGGCGGCGGCTACGGGAACGAGTCCGTAGTTGTGGTTGCCGATGAATTGGACCAGCCGGATGAACGGCCGGGTGAAGAACGTCCCCTCGGCCAGGGCTTTCTTCCCGGCATGAAAAGCGATCGTTTGAAATACGGCGCCCGGGACGAAGAGCAGGATGGCGGCAAAGGGAAGGCCGAACGCCAGGAGGAATCCTGCCGTTATCCAAAGGGCGTTGCCGAACACGGCAGGAAGGGACGCCCGGCCGCGCAATCCGGCCCATATCAAATAAAGAATAAATCCGGCAAAGACCAGCGCGCCGTTCAGCTTGGCCAAAGCGGCCAGCCCGGCCAAAGTTCCGGCCGCGAAATAGCTCCCTGGCCGGCCGTTCCCGTCCGCCCGCAGAAAAATATATAGCGCCGCGGCCCCGGCCAGGAGCATGAGATCGTCGGGCATGAAGGAGCGGCCCAGGTAGAAAATATGCTTAGTGAAAAGAAACATCGCCCCCGCGGCGGCGGAAGCCCAGGCCGTCAGTTTCAGATAGCGCCGCGCGGAGGCATAAACGAGGAGCGCCGCGGCCAGAACCAAAAGATAGGACAAGGCGCGGGCCGCCGTGACCGACGGGCCGGCGATCTTGAATAAAGCGGCCGTAAGCCCGAAGCTCAAGGGTGTCTGGACAAGAGTGAAATCGGCGTAGGGCGTATCTCCCGCGCTGATCCGCCAGGCCGAATAAAGATAGGTCCCCTCGTCGTCGTTCATCAGATCGCCGCCGAGGTTGTAGAACCCGATGATCGCCGCCAAAACGACAAACACGGCCAAGGGCAGGGCGGAATATCGGGGGCGGACGACGGTGCCGGCCATGACGGGACTGTACATTCCCCGGAAGCACGCGTCAAGCCGCGCCACGCCCGGCCGCGGGACCCCGCCCCTTGACAGAAAACGGCGCTTGGACGATAGTGCGGGGATGAAAGCGCCCCCGCGCGCAACGCGGTCCACCCTGCGGCCGCCGCGCCTNNCAGGAGATTTCCATGACCGATGAAACCGTCCTCAAGAAATACGGTTACCGTTGGATCGTCCTTTTGGCTTTCATTTTCATCGCCTCCATGACCCAGGTGCTTTGGATCACCTTCGCCCCGGTGACGAGCGCAGCGGCGGCCTTCTATCACACCAGCGACCTGATGATCGGCCTGCTCTCGATGAGCTTCATGATCGTCTATATTTTGATGTTTCTGCCCGCGGCTTGGGTCATCGACACATGGGGGTTCCGCAAGGCGGTCGGGATCGGGGCGGCGCTGTCGGCCGTCTTCGGCCTGACCCGGGGCCTTTTCGCCTCGAATTTTACAATAGTATTTATAAGCCAGGTCATGATCGCCGCCGGACAGCCCTTCGTCATCGGGGCCATCACCAAAATCGCCGCCCGCTGGTTCCCGGCCGAGGAACGGGCCACGGCCTCCGGCCTGGGGACGCTGGCCCTTTACCTGGGCCCGCTCCTGGCCATGCTTCTGACGCCGGTCTTCGTTCTGCATATGGGATTGGAGCGGACTCTTCTTTTATACGGGATCATCACCGTCGCCGCCGCGGTTGTTTTTTGGCTGGCCGCCCGGGAGCATCCGCCCACGCCGGCCGGCCGGGACGAGCGCGTGCTTATGCTGGACGGGCTCAAGTCCATGATGCGCCAGCGCGATTTCCTCTTCCTTTTGATTATGTTCTTTATCGGGCTGGGGCTTTTCAACGGAC
>PMCY01000042.1:0-5740 GCA_003154255.1 Candidatus Aminicenantota bacterium
GCGGTTCTTTGGAAGCTCGCCCGCCGGGACGTGGCCTGGCTGTCGGTTCAAAGGGTCCTGATGAAGGCGCCCCGGAATTGGGAAGCCTTGATGCTTTCGGCTTACTTCCATTTCGTCGAAAACAACGTTTGGGAAGCGATGGAAGTCGGGGACCGCGCGGAAAAGGAAATCGATCTCGATTTGAACCCCGCCGGGGGGAGCTGGGAAAGCTGGCCGAAATCCTATGCGCCGGGAGCGTCCGACGCACAGGATGACGGGTTGCCGAGACGCCGATTCCCGCTCAATGCCGGCCTGTCGGCGTATCTCCAGGCCGTACTGGAAGAGAGGCTGGCCGGCTGGGGGCCGTACGTGGAGAATCTTTACCGGCGGGCGTTGGCCCTGTCCTACGACGCGTCTCAATGCGCGTTGTCGATCTGCCTCGGCCGGCTTGGAGCCGGAGATTGGAGCGGCGCGATCGGCGCCGCCCGGGAATTCCAGGACCGGGGAGGTTTGCGCCCTGAATTGATATTGGCGGCCGCCGCCGCCGAGGAAGCCGCCGGGCGGCGGACCGATTCGGAAAACGACCTGGAGATCGCCGTCGAAATGCGGCCTTTCGAAGCGGGCTGGCTAAAAGCCTTGGCCTCCGCGGCGGCCGAACGCTCCGATCAAAAAGAAGCCGCCGCTCGGATTGGCCGGGCGGCGCGGCTCCGACCCGTTGATTTCGAGGCCCGGGATTGGTCCGAAGCGGCGGCCCGCGGCGTCTTTCCGTTCCGGGGTGAATACCGGCATCTTCTGCGCGAGGCGGTCGACGCCCTCCGGCCAGCCCTCGGACCGCGCTACCGCTATCCTTTGTCCGGGAATATCAACGATGTGGCGCCGGTGATCAACGGGCGATTTATGCGCTATATCCAAGCCGGCCAATTGTTTGATGCCGCCCAATATGCCGGCAATTTTCTGGAGATCGATTCAGGCCCCTGCGAATTAGCCTTTAATGCCGCCCTGCTCTATAACTCCATGGACCGGGTCGACCTGGCTTTTCCCCTCGTCTGGCTGGCCCTGAGCAATAAGCCTCTTTATCGCGATGCCCTGGATCTGGCCGGGCAGCTGCTGATCAAGGCCGGCGAGCCCGTCCGCTCGGTTTTTTTCTACCGCAGCGCGCTCGAAGCCGGCCCGGCCGATGCCATGGCCTGGTTCAACCTGGGCTTCGCCCATTACTCNNCCCAACCCGGCGAGCGGGGCCGGACGGATGCCGATCGAAAGCTCATCTACAATCTCGATATCCACGTCGAACCGTTGTCCTACCGGGCTTTGATTCTCCTGGGGCTTATCGCCGTCTCGCAGCGCGACGAAACGGGCGCCTTGCGCCGTTTGGAGGAGGCCGTCGGGATCCGCCCGCAATCGCCCGACGCGTATCTCGAATTAGGGCGGCTTTATAAACGGCTCAATGATCCGGCCCGGGCCAAAGAGGCTTTCGAGCGATACACGGCCCTCGGGGGATCTCCGGAACTGATCAAGAAATAAGCGCCGGGGGCCGGCTTTCAGCGCATCCGGGACTTGATCCGCTGGAGCTCCAGGCGGGCCTGTTCGATCTTTTGGGGCGGCTCGTCGCGCGGGTCGTCCAGGTATTTCTGCAGCGCCGCCGCGGCTTCCCCGAGATCGCCTTTCTGGGCCCAAGCCAGGCCCAGGTTGAAATAGGCATCGGGGCCGGGGGCGATGGCGGCCAGTTTTCTGAATGTCTCCACGGCCTTATCCCATTCTCCGCTCAACCCGTAGGCGATGCCCAGCAGGCGGCAGGGGAGCGGGTCGCGGGGAAAGTCCTCGACCAGATTGACATAGATGGGGATGGCCTCGGATAAGCGGCCCAGGCCGGCCAGGTTTCCGGCCAAGGCGATGCGGATGAACTTGTTTTTTGGTTCGAGGCCCAGGGCCTTCTCGAAAAAGCCGCGGGCCTCGTCCTTTCGTTTCAAACCCTCCAGGATGATCCCCGACGCCGACAGCGCGTCAAGGGAGCGGGGGTTCATTTTAAGGACATCGCCCATGACGGCCAGAGCCTGCTCGGGCCGGCTCATGAACAGATAGGTGAATCCCAAGCGGGTCAGCAGGGGCTCCGCGTCGGGAATCCGCTCCAGCCCTTTTTTCAAGGTGGCGATGGCTTCGTCGAATTTCTTCAGCCGGGCCTGGGCCAGGGCCAGATTGATGTAGCTGGAGGCGGCGTCCGGCCGGAGGAGGAGCATTCGGGCATGCAGCTCCGCGGCCTCGGCGAAGCGGCCCTCGTATTCGAATCTTTCCGCGTTCTGGATCATCTTCAGCTCGCCGATGCGGTCCTTGGGATCGGCCGACGCCGAGCGGGTTTTCGGATCCGAATAATCGGCGTAACCGAGGGAGCGCAGCCGGGTCTTCTCCGCTTCGGTCAAAACCCGCCCCGAGGCCGCCGCATCGGCGCCGGATTTGAGCGAGGTCTCCAGGCGGTCCTTGAGATCCAAGACCGCCCTGTTTCCCGGGGCGACATTGTTCGTTTCCCCGGGGTCGCGGAGAAGGTCATAAAGCTCATCCGTCGGCGCGTGGACATACTTCCATTGCGCGGCCATCAACCCGGTCAAGGCCGCCCAGCCGTAATTTTCGCGCGGATAGAACGTTTCCAGCACATTATCCAGATCGGCCGACTTCTTCTTTTGAATATAGGGCACCAGGCTTTTTCCCTGGACTTTGGCGGGGACCGGGGTCTCCGTGAGATCGAGGATCGTCGGCATGATGTCGATAAGGCGGACCCGCGACGAAATCACCTCGCCCGCGGGCAGGCGTCCCTCGGCGAAGACGATCAGGGGAACATGGATGGCCGGCTCGTAGAGAAAGATGCCGTGGCCGGATTCGCCCTTCTCGCCGAAGGACTCGCCGTGGTCGCCGGCGGCGACGACGAGCGTCGAGCCGAGCAGCTTGCGGGATACCAGCTTGCGCATGACCAGCCCGAAGATGGCGTCCATATAAGACACCTCCCCGTCATAGAGCCGCTCGCCGCACTGCTCCCGGAACGGCGACGGCGGATTGTAGGGCAGGTGGGGATCGAAGAAATGGATCCAGACGAAGAACGGGGCGTCGCCGCCGGCGTTCTTGTCGAACCAGGGCTCAAAGGCCTGAAAGACCTCCTCGGCCCGGCGTTCGGCGTTGGCCGGCTTGAACGGCGAATCCGACTGGAAATTTTCGTCATAGACATCGAAGCCGCGGTTCAGGCCGAAGCGGGAATCGACCGAGAAAGAGGCCGTGAAGGCCGCCGTCTTGTAGCCTTTGGCCTTGAGAACCTCGGCCAGGGTCGCCGTCCCGGCGCCGAGGGCGTAGGTCCCATTGTTGTGGACGCCATGGGCGTAGGGATACAGCCCGGTCATGATCGAGGCGTGCGAGGGCAGGGTCAGGGGGACCTGGCTGTAGGCGTTCTTGAAACGGACTCCGCCCTCGGCCAGGACGTCCAGGTTGGGCGTCCGGCCCGCCGCGTATCCATAACAGCCGAGCCGGTCGGCCCGCGTCGTGTCGAGAGTGACCAGGATCACGTTGAGCCGTGCGTCGCGGAGGACGGGGACGGGTTTGGGCCGCGTGGAAAAAAACACGATAGCCGCCGCGCCGAGGAGGGCCGCCGCGGCCAGTCCGAAGAGGAGCGGCATCCGGCGGCGCCGGCCTCTTTCCGCGCCGGGGCGTGATGGGCGGGCGCGTTCGACGGGGGTCTTGGGGGGCGCCGGCCGGCTGCCGGNNGGCGCAGGGCTGGAGGACGGCAATGCGGTCGGTCAGCGCTTGATGGCGTTGAGGATATTCTTGACCAGCGCGGCGCGCTCGCCTTCCGGTTCCAGGGTCAGGAACTTCTCGAATTTGGCCACGGCGTTGGCGTTATCGGCCTTGTTCAGATAGACGTATCCGAGCTTGAGGTACGGATCGGGCCATTCGGGCTTGATCTGCGAAGCCAGATCGAAGTACTTGAGGGCTTCGTCGAGACCCTGGTTGGAGAAAAAGATTTCGCCGACGTTGTAAGCCAGGATCTCGTCCTTGGGCGAGCTGGCGATGGATTGTTTGAAATAATCCTGGGCCGCATCAAGCTTGTTCTGTTTGACCATGATGTTGCCCAGACCGGCCAGGCCTTTGGCCATCATCTCCTTGCCCAGGGCCGTATCGGTTTTGGATTTCTCGATGATCTCGTTATAGATGCCGGTGGCCTTCTCGAAGTCGCCCTTCTCCCGGTAGCAGTCGGCGATGCTGAGCCGGACCTGGTAGGCGGCCGGGTTTTTCTCCATGAACTGCTGGAACTGGCCGATGGCCTCATCGTACTTCTGCTCGCGGTACAGCTGGTTGCCCTTATCCAGGAAGGCGAAGGAGGACTCGTCCTGGATGAAGCCGCCGCCGGGTTTCTCGGCTTTTTTCAGCTTGACGGTGACCTTGGGGTTTACCGCGAGCTGGCTGACGTAGACGGCCTGATTGACGGGATCGTAGCCGGGGCCGAAGGCGGTGAGGTTCCAGTTGCCCGTACCCAGCCCGAGGAACGACCATTCGCCTTTCTTGCTGGAAACGGTATCGAACTTGAGGCTTTCGTTCTGGGAGAAAACGATCTGCACCTTGATGTTTTCCAAGGGGTTGCCCTGCAAATCGGTGCAGACGCCGCCCAGCCGTCCGATGCCGCGTCCGGCTTGGGCCGCGGCGAGTCCGGCAATGAAAAGGACGGCCGCTGCGACAACGATCAATCGATGGATCCGGGGGATGCTCATGTTTGCCTCCGCTCTATGATTAATGCAATATTCGTGCCGGATGAATCCGCCGCCGTACTTATAAATCGTTCCGGATCAAGCAGATGGCCGGCCGCAGAACCGGCAGTGCGGGGGCCGGGAAGGGGCGGCGGACACCTGACCTTGAAGCAGGACATTTTAACATTTTTAGCCGGGAATAAAAAATCAAAGATCGAGGGGGATGCGCTTGACCACTTTGGCCGTGTCGGAGGAGTTGGTCAGGATCAGGACCATCCAATAATGCCCCGGAGCGAGGTCGACCGGGATCTCGATGATGTAATTCGATGCGGCGATCTTTTCCAGCTCGGCGGGAGCAAACTTGAGGGGATAGCTCTCGCGGAATTCCCATAGGCTCTTTTCCGAGGGGTCCTTGACGTCCAGGTGGGCGGTCAGGACCGCCGTCAGTTGGGCGCCCTCGCTTTTGAACCATATCTCCCGATAAGGCAGCCGGATCCGCACCNNGCCGCATCGCCGGGCAACTGGGGCTTCGATAGAAGCTGCGTCCTCATGATCTCGGTCAACTGGATGGCGCTGTCGGGATCCAGCCGGTAGCTGCCGGTCCAGTTGTCGTCGATATAGGTGATGGTGAAGAACCCGTAATACCAGATCTCGGTGGGCAGACCGTAAAAGGTGACGCCGCGCGGGTAGGTCTCCCGGTAATCGGGCGGACCGAGGAGGATGTAAATGCGGCCGCGGTCCTGGAGCCAGCCGGGTTCTCCGCCGCCGCCGGCCGAAAAGAGATGATTGGACTCCTCGATGCGCTGGAAATATTCGTCCTTGAACTCATTCTCCTCGGTGTCCGGCGTCGGATCGCGCTTTTTCCAGAATTCCTCGATGAAGCCCTTCCGCTCCTGGGGGGGCAGGTTGAGGAATTCGCTCCGTTCTCCGGCCGTTACGAGGTAGCGGGCCTTGGACAGGAAATCCCGGCTGTCGGGGTCGAGCGAGCGGAGGAGCCGGGCGGCGGAGCAGGCGGACGCGCCGCCGATCAGAAGGAGGAGGAG
>PMCY01000042.1:5747-11537 GCA_003154255.1 Candidatus Aminicenantota bacterium
GGCGTTGAGGACGGAGATGTTGGCCCCGAAATGATTCAAGTAGCTCTTATAGTATTCGATGGCCGGGGCCAGCTCGCCGAGCGCCTGGCCGGCTTGGCCGGCGATCTGGAGGAAATCCCATTTGCGGTCGTCGGCCAGGAAGCCGGCGGCCACTCCCTTGACCCCCAGATAATCCTTGTCAAGTAGCAGGATGCGGGCGAAATCGAGGGCATACTTGACTTGCGCAGGATCGCGGCGGTAGGCGGCTTCGAGCAGAGGCCGGGCCTTGGCCGGTTCCTCGTTGTTCAGGTATTGGAGGCCCACGATATTGATGACGGAGGCGTCGTTGGACTGCGGCTGGGTTTGGGACAGCACGAACGGGCGGGGCAAGCTGATCATGTTGGTGATATAGAAACGGAACTGGGAGGACAGCCGCTCGCTCTTGTCGGCGGCCCGGACGGTGACGCGCATCTGATACTGGGCGGGCGGGAAGTCGAGCAGCGGGAATTCCTCGTAGATGTTGGCGGGATCGGCGATCTCGGAGAGGGCCCGGGTCTTCGATTTGAACGGCTGCCCCTCCTTGAGGATGGCATACTCCAGCGAGCCGCCCGTCTTGACGTCGGCCGGGATGCCGTTGAGCTGGAAGAAGAGATAGAGGGTTTCGCCCACCTGGAAATCGTTGCGCGGCGAGGGAACGAGTTGAATGTCGTTGAGAAGGAACGATTTGGCCGAATCCTTGAAGCGGGAGCTCTTGTCCGCCTTGTTGCCGACGACGGGCGCGGTCATGGAGAAGACGCCGGGAGCGGGAACAAGGATATCGGCCTCGATCGAGGAGAACTCACGGGAGACGCGGTTCTTCCACAGGAAATTGACCTTGTAGCGGCCGGGGATCAGGGGGAAAAGGTCCTGGTAGCTGAAAAGCTTCGATTTGATGCGGCCCATCTGCTCGGGACTCACGTCGAAGGGGACGAGGCGGTCGAACTGGTAGATGGTGCGGGTCGGATTGTCGGCCGCGGCGACCTTGCCGTTGATCTCCATCTCGGCGTGGAAGCCCGTTTCGTTTCCCTCGAAATTCAGCTTCTCGGGTTCGATGGCGTAATGGACATAAGGCTGGCCGTTCTTGTCGCGGACCACGGCGATGAGCGATTCGCTGCGGATGTAGTTGGACGTGTAGTCGACTTCGATGATGTCCTTGTAGCGGAGGAGCTTCTCGGCGTAGTCGTCCTTGATTTTCTCGTAGGGCGCCGCCGGAATGCGCTGCCGGAGCAGAATTTCGGAGGACATCGAGGGCCGGTCGGAGTCCAGGGATTCGCCGGGGACAAGGCTCATGGAGATGCCGGCGATGGCGGGCTCGATCTGGGCCAACTGGGAGTAGGCCGACATATAGTCGGTCATATCCCCATTGTAGTGAATGAGCAGGGCCTGCGGCCCGTATTGGAGGGGAGAATACAGGCGAAATTCGGGGATGCCGCTGGGCTTGAAGAAGACGACATTGAAGGCGTTGGGCGTCCCGTACTCGGCCATTCCTTCGTAGAACCAGATCTGGGTCGGGAAGACGTCGAAGAGATTCTCGTACTTCTCGACCGCTTTCGGCTCGCCCAGGATGATGTAGATGCGGCCCATATCGGACCGCCAGCCGGGCGTCGGCGAGTCCCGTCCATACCACTGGTTGGCGTAGGCGATGCGGCGGTAGTGCTCGTCCTTGAATTCGTTCTTGGGTGTGCCGGGGGTCGGGTCCCGCTGCTTCCAGAAGGCGGTGGTGAAGATCTCCCTGTCCCGGTCGGAGTCGAGCTGCAGGAAAACGTCGCGTTCCTTGGGGGTGATGATGTAGACGACGTCCTGTTCGAGCCACTTGCGATATTGGGGCGGAAGGTCCTTGGCGGTTTTTTTCTTGGTCTGGCCCGCCGTGGACAGCGCGGAAAGCCCGATCAGAAAGATGAGGGCGAATATCAGGACAAGGTGACGTTTTTTCATCTTTTCATTATAAGCCGCGTTATCCATAGGGTCAAACTCCGTTCGATTGTAAAGATTTTTTCCGCGCCGGCGCGGACGAGGCTCCGGCCTCTCCTATCCCCTATAAGTAACGGCGTCACGCTCCGATTCGATGCAACTATCGTGCCTAGAAAAGCGACAACTGGCCCGCGGCGGGGGCGTCGTCCTCCTCGTCATCGGCGAAGATCCGGACGACTCCGTATTCACCGTCATGGCCGGGCACGGACCGGACCAGGCCCTTGCGCATGCGCTCAATGCCGCGGCCGACCCGTTCAGGCTGGATGCGGACGAGGTCTGCGACCGGGGTCCCGGTCAAAACGGTCAACTCGTCGCCGAATTCACGGATGAAGCGGAAATAGATGTCCCAGACGCCGGCGCAATCGGCCGATTTCACGCAGGCCTGGCCGATGATCTCGTTGAGGGGGATGAGGTTCTTGAAGGGGAGGCCCAGGGCGGCGGGGGCCTCCTCGCGGTCGGCCAGCTCCTCGACCCGGTGCATGACCCCGATCGTCAGGGTCTTCCCGCAGGCGGGGCAGAGGTCGTTGTGGGCCCGCGATTCGCCAGGCGAAAAGAGCACTCCGCACTTGCGGTGACCGTCGTAATGGTACTTGCCCTCCTCGGGAAAGAATTCAATCGTATGGAGAAAGCGCCCGGGGGGCCGGCCGCGGATGGCGTCGATGACTCCGGCGTAGCTGAATTCGGTGTCGAAGACGTTGGCCTCCCGGCCCAGCTTGGAGGGCGAATGGGCGTCGGAGTTGGAGATCAAGGCGTATTGATCCAAGGCGGACAGACGCCGGTTCATGGCCGGGTCCGAGGACAGTCCGGTTTCCATGGCGAAGATGCGGGGCGTCATCTCCTCGAAACATTCCTCGACCGCGTCGAAACCGGAGTTGGCCCCGAAGAGCGAGAACCAGGGCGTCCAGATATGGGCCGGGATGACGACCGCGCGCGGGCAGAGGTCGGTCACCAGGCGAACGAAGGCCTTGGCGTCCAGCCCCAGGATGGGGCGCCCGTCCGAACGCAGATTGCCCAGCCCCCCCAAGCGGGCGTTGATTTTCTCCACCGATTCGAAGTCCGGGAGAAGAAGCAGCAGATGGATCTTGCGGACTTTACCGCGCTTCGAATAGATGAGGCTGATCTCGGTGGAGAGGATGAAATGGACGTCCTCCGGGGCCAGCGGAAAAGTCCGCAGCGCTTCATGGTCCGGAGGCGAGATCTTCTTCAGTCGCAGGAAGCCGTTGCCGGCCGGTTCGAGCTTCTGCTTGATCAGGAAGAACCATTCGGGATGGGTGAAATCGGCCGTGGCCAGAAGGGCCAGGCCCTTGACCTTGCCCCAGGCGGCCAGATTGTCGAGGGTCATATCCCGGGACGTGGCCCGGGAGAATTTTGAATGCAGATGGAGGTCGGCGGCGAATTTCATGGGGTTCGGCCGTAGTGTAAGAAATCCCCCGCCGCAGAGCAAGAAATTTCCGAAAAAAAACCCTCCACTCTTGGGGAGTGGAGGGTCGGATCGCCTGAAGGATGAAAAAGAAGCTTACTTGACCGTGAAGTCCACCCTTTTTTCGCACTTCAGACCGGAGACTTTGTCCGCGATCTTCAGGACGAGCGTGTACGAGCCGGCCGGCAAGTCCCGGGTTTCCGACCGCGTTTCCTCGCCTTTCTTGATCTGCAGAGTCTGTTTTAGCTGGAGGGGCAGGCTGACGAGCGGCGATTCGAAGTTGCCCGGGGCGTACTTGATGGCGGTTTTGTCGCCCTGGATGACCTCGAAATTGATTTCGATATCGTACTTGCCGCCTTCCTTGGGCTGGGTGCCGAAGAGGTAGAAGAACATGTCCAGGTTCTCGCCCACGGCGAAGACGTTGTCGATATTGGGCGTCACCTGGAGCACGGAATACATGAAAAATCCCTTGTGGAGCTCGGCCTTCGTCTCAGGGGCCTGGAGCTGTTTATATTCCTTGCCGAAGAAAATCGGTGTCACATCGAGCGAAGCCGTGAAGGACTTGGGATCAGGCAGCTTGACGTCGGCGTATTGGATGCCGATCTTCTTGAGATCCTGGGAAGCCAGGGCGATCGAAGCCAGATATTGACCGGGCATCAGGGGATAGCCGACGCAATACCATTCTTCCTTGGCCGGATCGAAGCCGGTCTGGTCCATCTCGATGGTCACGGGGACATAAACTTCCTTGACCAGCGTCGCGGGCTTGTCGTTCTCAACCTTGGAGAAGGCCAGGAACATGTTGATCGTGGCCTTGAGCTTGGGCGCGGCGGCGGGGGCGGCCGGGTCGACCACTTGGGCCGCGGCGGGCGCGAAACCGAGGTCGGCATTCTTCATCTTCAGGAAGAAGACGTTGTAGAAGGCCTGCTGCGCGGGAAGATACAAGGTCTTGAAGATTTCGAAAGGGATATCCAAGCGGGCTTGCTTGGCGGCCATGCCGGCCAGCATCGGCTCTTTGACTTCCTTGGGGATGTAGACCTTGACCGGCTGGGGTTTTTCCTTGTCTTTTTGGGCCGGCTGAGCGGCGGAAGCGGGCGCGGCCAACAAGGCCAGAACGAATCCCGCTAAAAGCATGGGAACGACGAATTTTTTCATGATGAGAGTCCTCCTGTCAAAATGCTATATAAATCCTCTCACCGGCATTCAAGCAATTAATATGCCAACCGGTGAATGTTGGATTTGCTTTGCTTTCAATACTATGATCGGCATCCTGTTGTAAAAAATATTTACGCACCGTCATTATCGCGAACTTCAATCCTTTAAAGAAAACGGGACTATATCAAAAATATCAGCCCGAGGCAATGGAAGAACCGCTTCAACGGCGATATTCGTCCACGGCCTGGTTGTGCTCGCGCAGAGTGCGGCTGAACCGGTGGCTGCCGTCATGGCGGGCTACGAAAAAGAAAAAATCGGTTTCGGCCGGATGAAGCGCGGCATNNGAATTGTAAGGGGACTCGAAGTGCAGGTCCTTCCCGTGCAGTTTGCCGTCATATGTTCCGGCTTTCTTCAGGGCATAGATGATTGTCGGGTCGCATTCAAGCTTCATGCCCGCCTTAAGGCGGTTATGAAAGACGGACGACACCAAGGACTTTTCTTCGGGACGGCCCGTTTCTTTTTCGATCAACGAGGCCAAGATGACCACGTCCCGGACGCTGAAACCGAGGGCGGCCGCCCGCCGACGCCACGGATCGGTGAAGACGCCGCGGAACTGGTCGACCATCCTGGACAGGATCCCGGCGGGCGAGATCCCCTTGGGCAGGCGGTAAGTCTCCGGGAAGAGATAGCCTTCGAGATCGGAGGCCAGCGGATCGAGAATTCCAAGCGCCGAGGTGTCCGTTGCGGCCTTGATGAAGCGATCCACCGTGCCGAAACCCGCGGCCTCCAAGATCGGAAATGTTTCTTGCGCGGTCAGGCCCTCGGCCACCGTGACGGAATGGAGATAGACCAGTCCCCGGCTGAGGGCCTCCAGGACGGACTGGGGAGAGGACGGGGCGGCCATTTCATATTGGCCGGCTTGCAGCGCCGCGCGGCGGAAGAAAAGGCGATAGCGGGCGACGAAGAGCGTCTTTTTCGTTAGGACGCCTTCCCTCTTCAAGGTCTCGGCTATCGTCCTGACGCCCCAGCCTTTTTCGATCTCGATGAGCACTGGGTGCGGCTTGAGCGACGCGACGCGGCGGGATTCCAGGGAGACCCATACGCAAACGCCCAGGAGGAAAACCTGAACCAGGGCCAGGGCCGTTTTAAGCGCCCGGGAGAGGAGATTCATCGGGGCGGCGGCTTTCCAGGTAACCCTGGAGAATGATGACGGCCGCGATCTGGTTGAC
>PMCY01000192.1 GCA_003154255.1 Candidatus Aminicenantota bacterium
TTCCAGAAGGCTTCGATAAAAAGATCGCGCTCACGGTCGGTCTGGAGCTTGTTGAACACCTCGCGCTCGAGCGGCGTGATGATATAGCCGACCTCTTCCTCCAGCCATTTCTTATAGTTCAGGGCCGAGCCCGGCGCCTGGCCCGCCGCCGGAATCGCCGTCAGGGCCAAGACGAGGACCAGTCCCGCCAGGCCGAATATGAAAATCCGCTTTGCTTTCCTCAAGATTCGGCATCTCCTCCCATTCGGTTTTCAGCCGATGGAGGGCGATCCCGCACTAGACGATCGGGCCGTGGAAAGGAGGTCCGGAAAACCCGAAATGTCCATTCGCCGACGAATCCGGCATGGACGCCGGCAGCCGGAACCATGAAAGTCCTCACCGCCATGAATCACCATACCTCCCGATTATCGTCCCGCCGGCAGGGTCGCTAAATAATTGCCATAACCGACGATGATGGTGGAATAAATTAGAATCCCCAGCCCGATGGCCAGGAGCGTTTTGGTAAACCCGCTGCTCCCCTTCCATTCCTTGAGCGCGATCCCCCACAGCGAGCTGAACAGGATGATGCTGGCCATGTGGATCGTCCAACTGGAGAACTTGAATTGCCCCATCTGGGTCTCGCCCATGGTGTAGAAGAAGAACTGCAGATACCAAACCGTGCCGGCCAGGGCGCAGAACAGGTAATTGGAACGCATCGGCACGCGCTCGCCCGCCAGCATGCGCGACGGCGGCCTGCGCTCAGCAGCCTCCTCCCCGGGCGCGTCAACGGCGGTCTCGATGATCGTCTCCTCGCTCCGGACTGGAGGCGCCTGTCGCAGACGTCCATGAAAATATTGGTACCCCGTTTTATTCCGATGGTTGAGGATCAGGCACCAGATGATGTTCGTGGTGAAGCCGCCCAGCAGAACGACGCAGAGCTTGGGCAGACCGACCCACAAGGATGACGTGCCGCGCCCGGCGGAAAGCTTGGACAGCGGTTCGGCCGCGTCCAGGCCGAAGGCGAAGCAGGCGCTGAAGACGCCGGAGAACGTGGCCACGAGCAGGCCCTTGGTGAAATTGAACTCCTTGATCGAGGCCTTTTTCTGTTCTTCGGACATCTCCCGTTCCTTGGACACGCCGGCCATTCCGGCTATGACGATGCCCAGGACGCAGACTAGGATGCCGATGAGAATGACCAGGCCGGACGTCGTGCCCAGGACCTTGGAGACGAATTCGCCATGGATGATCGGGGGTACGATCGTCCCGATGACGGCGCAATAGCCCAGAGCCACGCCCATGCCCAGGGACATGCCCAGGTAGCGCATGGTAAGCCCGAAGGTCAAGCCGCCGATGCCCCAGAGGGCCCCAAAAATATAGGCTTTCAGGAGCGCCGGCGTGGGCGCGGCCCGGAGAACGCCCAGCAAATCGCGGGTCTGGATCGAGGCCAGGAGCCAGGGGGCGATGATCCAGCTGAAAAAGCCGCCGACGAGCCAATACACTTCCCAAGCCCATTTCTTGACGCCGCGATAGGGGACGTAAAAGCTGCCCGAAGCCAGGCCGCCCAGCCAGTGAAAGACGACACCGCGGAAGGGATTGGCGATCATGGAACCTCGACCTCCGAGTCCGGCATTCGGAAGTTTATTTTTATAATAAAAGGGGCGATTATTCTATTTCTTTTTTTCCGCCGGCCCGGCGATGGACGGCGGGCCAACCGTCAGATCGCCGCTTTCTCTCCGCAGAGCGCCAGGAGCTTCTCCCAGCGCAGGTCCACATCTTTCTGGATGGCCTCCAGAAGCCCGGCGTTTTCCGGGCCGAAAAGGTGTTTGAAGCGGTCCTGGGTTTTGAGCCATTCGGCCACGGGCTTTTTCTGTTTGGGCCTTTTGGTCAGCCTGTAAACGCCCTTCTCAACCTCATAAATCGGCCAGATGCACGTTTCCACGGCCAATTGGCCGAGGGCTACAGTCTGAGCGGAGGGGAAGCCCCAGCCCAGCATGCAGGGCTGGAGGATGTTGATGAAGGTCGGACCCGATGTGGCCAGCGCCTTCTGCACCTTGGTCACGAAGTCGTTCCACTCCCCCACCACCGCCTGGGCGGCATAGGGGATGTCGTGGGCCACCAGACAGGCGGTCAGATCCTTGCGGCTCTGGATCTTGCCGGGGCAGATTTTGCCGGTCGGCGCGGTCGTGGTGTGGGCCCCGCGCGGCGTGGCCGAGGAGCGCTGGATGCCCGTGTTCATATAGGCTTCATTGTTGTAGCAGATATAGAGGAGATTGTGGCCCCGCTCCATAGCGCCCGACAGCGATTGGAAGCCGATATCGTAGGTCCCGCCGTCGCCGCCGAAGGCGATGACCTTGACGTCCTCCTTGAGCCGGCCGCTCTTTCTCTGGGCCCGCACGGCCGCTTCGATGCCGCTGGCCGAAGCGGCTGCGTTTTCGAAAGCGCTGTGGAACCAGTTCACCCGCCAGGCCGTGTAGGGGAAGATCGTCGTCGACACCTCCAGGCAGCCGGTGGCGTTGGCCACCACGACGGGGCGGTCGCCGGCGGCCAGCAGGGTCTGCCGGGCGACGATGCCGGCGCCGCAGCCGCTGCACAGCCGGTGGCCTCCGGACAGGAGCTCCGGGTTTTCAGCGAGTTTCTTGATATTGGCCATGGGATTGTCTTTCCTTTCCGCCGCCTAGGCCCGGACCCCTTGATAGGTGATCAGCGGATCGATCGGGCCGCCGGCCGCGATATCCTGGAGACGGACGAAGATGCTCCGGAGGTCTTCCAGGGTGATATCACGCCCGCCCAGGCCGTAGATGTAATTCACGGTTTTGGGTCTTCTCTCCAGATCATAGAGGGTCGATCGGACGTGGTCGAACAGAGGGCCGCCGAAGGACGTCAAGCCGTCCGAGCGGTCCATGACCGCGACGGCCTTGACCCGCCCGAACTCGCGGGCCAGCTCGGCGAAGGGGAACGGCCGGAAGACGCGGAGCTTGATCAGGCCGACCTTGCGGCCCTCCCGGCGCAGGACGTCGACGACCATCTTGGTTGTCCCGGCCGTGGAGCCAAGCAGGATCATGGCCACCTCGGCATCCTCCATCCGGTAAGTCTCGAACAGCCCGTAGGACCGGCCGAAGCGCCTGCCGAAGTCGAGGCCGACTTCGACGATGCGGTCCTTGGCCCGGCGCATGGCCTCGGCCAGCTGCATCCGATGCTCGAAGTAGTAATCCTGCAAATCAAGGGCGCCCAGCGAATGGGGCTCGGCCAGGTTTAGGAGTGAAGCATGCGGCTTGTAGGGTCCGACGTAGTTCTTGACCGTGGCGTCGTCCAAGAAGAACATGGTCTCCATGCAATGGCTGATGATGAAGCCGTCCGTGGTGACCATGCTGGGCAGCAGAATGTCCGGATGCTCGCTGATCTTCATGGCCTGGAGGATGTTGTCGTAGGCTTCCTGGGAGTTTTCGCTGAAGATCTGGATCCAGCCGGCGTCGCGGGCGCCCATGGTGTCCGAGTGATCGCAGTGGATGTTGATGGGCGCGGACAGGGCCCGGTTGACCTCGGGCAGGACGATGGGTAGACGCAGGGCGGCGGCGATGTAGAGCATCTCGTACATCAAGGCCAGCCCCTGAGATGAGGTCACGGTCATGGCCCGCGACCCGGCGGCCGCGGCGCCCATGGTGGCGCTCATGGCCGAGTGCTCGCTTTCCACGGCGATGAACTCCGTGTCCACGGCGCCGTCGGCCACGAATTGGCTGAAAATCTGGACGACTTCGGTGGCCGGGGTGATGGGATAAGCGGCCACGACATCGGGATTGATCTGGCGCATGGCCTCGGCCATGGCCTCGTTGCCGGTCTTGGCGACTTTAATGGCGGCCATGATTATTGGGCCCCCTTCCGGGCTTCGCGCTCGTCGATCATGGCAATGGCCGTCACTTTGGGCGGGCAGACCGCGGCGCAAATGCCGCAGCCCTTGCAGTGGTCCAGGTCGAATCCCTTGAAGGACCCGGCCTCGACCAGGACGGAGGAGTCCGGACAGTAGATCCAGCAGATCAGGCAGTTCGTGCATTTTGCGGCGTCATGGACGGGCCGGAAGCTCCGCCAGTCACCGGTCTTGAATTCGTGGGCCGTGCCGGCCGGCAGCACGTCGCCGAGGGGCAGGGTTCTCCAGCCCGGTTTTTCGATGGTGTCTTTGGCCATGGTCTCATTCTCCCCGTGTCTCGGCGTAAGCGCGCCGCAGGCAGTTCAGGTTGCCTTCGATGACGCCCGGCTTGTGGGCGAATTTTTTCTTCAGCTTCTCTTCGGTGTCGGCCACCACGTCGTGGATGTCGAGAGCCAGGCCGAGAGAGCCGATGACGTTGACCAAGGCGCCCATCATGGGCGTATTGGGCTTTTCCAAGCCGATGCTCTCCCGTGAGATGGTCGTGGCATCGACCGTGTAAACGCGGCCGAAATCGAGGCCGATTTTCCGCCGCATCTCGGCCGGCGTCGCGTCGGTGTTGATGATGATCGCGCCGTCGCGGGTCAGCCCCTGGGTCAAATCGTGCGAATCCAGGAGCGTCGCATCAAGGACCACGACGATGTCGGGCGCCGTGACCCCGCAGTGCAGGGTGATCGGCTTGTCGTCGATCCGGTTGAAGGACATGACGGGCGCGCCCATGCGCTCGGGGCCGTACTCGGGAAATCCTTGAACGTATTTTCCGGTCGCCAGAACCGCTTCGGCAAAGAGCAGGGCGGCGGTTTTGGCCCCCTGCCCTCCCCGGCCGTGCCATCGGATTTCGATCATGCTACCTCCTCGTTCGGTTTCCTGAAACGAAGCCGTATCCTAACGCGGGGGGCGGCGGAAAGTCCACCGCCGCCCGCGGGCCCGTCATTTTTTCGGAGACAGGGCGTAGCGGACGATGGAATCGATGGAGACGCGCTCGTCCGGCGTGGCCATTTCCCGGGCTTTCTCGATCAGGACCATGGCCTGGGCCAGGTCCTTCTTGGCCTGAAAGACGCCGGCCTTCAGGAGATACAGCATGGGCGCGCCGGGACGAAGCCCGATCTGCTCCTCGACGAAGGCTGCGGCCTCCTCCAAAGCGCCCTGCTTCAGCGCCTGCTGCCCGATGCGTAGGACGGTCGAGAGCGGCATTTCCATCGTGCATCCGTACTTCTCCGAGAGTGCGCGGTAGTGCGCGCGGACCTGGGCCAGGGTGAGCTTGTCGAAATCCCACTCGTGGGCGTTCTCGAAGCTGAAATCGGCGAAGATGGCCCGCAGACCTTCGTACGTCGAGATGATGGGGATCGAGCCGTGGTTGTCGCCGAGGTGGCGGCGGGAATCCCAGGCGTAATGGGGCTTCTTCTCCGCCGCGATCGCGGCCGTGAGCTTGGTCCAGGCGGCCTCGAAGGCCTTATCCGTCCGGTAGCCCTCGTTGCCAAGAGTCAATTGGAAAAACGTCTTGGCGTTGTCGCCGTCGCGAAGCTTCTTCTCCACGTCGTCCAGCCAATGGAATTCTTCCATCTGCAGGCTGGACGAGACGGCGATGTAGGCGTTGAAGGCCCGGGGCTCGTTGAGGAACGTCCGGGAGGCGACATACCCGCCCAGGCTGTGGCCGTGCAGGATCCGGAACGGGGCGGTGCGGAAACGGCCTTCGACGAGCGGGAAGATCTCCTCACGGATCATCTTCATGAAATTCGCCGCGCCGCCGGCGGTGGGCATGGGCGCTCCCGGGGCGGACTTTTCGAACGTCAGGTCACGCTCGCGGTCGGTGTTGGTGATGCCGACCACGATCAGCTCGGGAATGACGCCGCCCTGATCGGAGAGGGCCCGGGCCAGGGCCCCGACCATCTCGATCTGCTGGGCCCCGTCCATTAAATAAAGGACGGGATAGGCTTCGGTCGAGCGGTCATATCCCTTGGGCAGGGAAACGAGGAGCCGTCTCGTCTCATTCAGGATCTTGGACGGGAATTCGATCGTGCGGGAGACGACCGCTCCCGGTGTTCCCGTCGGGAGGAATTCGGGCGCCGCCGGGGCGGGGGTCTGGGCCGCGGCCGCCGCGGCCAGGAAAGCGATTCCCAAAATGATGCCGATTCTGTTTTTCATCAAGTCCTCCCCGGCCGGACGCGGGCCGGGCGCATTTCGCCGACCGCATTATCTCAATGGATGTTCCATCCGATCAAATACAAATGCCAAAAAGTCCACAGCAAAGGCACGGCCGCCAAAGCCAGAAGGCGCAGGTGCCAGCGGCCCAGCGCGTCGCGAAATCCGGGTCCAGGAATGAATCGGGCCGGCCGCAAAGCGGCGAAAATAAGGGCCAGGGCCAGGAGCGCGACCAGATCGGCGAGGATCTGGAACGGAATCAACCCTTGCGGCCGGATCGACACATAGCTCAACGATTCGACCGCCATCTTCGGCCAGGCGGCAAAGAAGGCCGCCGGCAGCGCCAGCAGCCCGAGAGCGGTCAGGGGAGCAATCCGCCGGCCGGCGCCGCCTTTGGCCCAAAGCGGCGAAAGCAGGCCCGTCAACAGGATCGCCGCGCTCAGAATCAGAAGCGAGCCCATGTGCCCGGGCGCTTTCCAGGCCGGCACTTTGTCATAGACGTTGTCCGTGTACAAATAAGCTCCGTCCGTGATCCGCCCGGACACGTCGCGCCGGAAAACGAAAAGATCACTCCAACCGGAAGGCCGCGTTGGATCCAGGGCCGGATCGCTCCAGAAAACGTCCTTGGCGATCGGCCTGAACCCCGCTATTTTGCCGAGCCGCAAGCCGCCCTGCCCATCCGGAGCGACACGAAGACTCCCGGTCATAAACAGCTGGCCGAAGAGCGTCGTGGCCGATCTTTGCATCCGCCGGCCGCCGACATACTCTCCGGTATACTCGCCCAGATCGATGCCCGGCAGGGGCACTGTCGGGATCGAGGGCGCATATCGCCCGAAGAGCGCTTCGAGGGCGATGGCCCGAAGATTGTTGAGCTGCGGAACTTTGACTGGCAGCGGCGCCCGGGGACCGGGATGAATCTTGGGGACGATGCCGAACAGCGAAAGGAGCGGATTCGATTGGCCCGGCTCACCCGTCAAAGAAACGAAGATCCCCAACCCGGCTTCGGGGATGAGGGTCAAATAGCTGAATGTCCCGACCAACCGCCCCCCGTGTTCGACAAGGGCATGTCCGTTCCAAACGCCGGTCATGAAGGCCACCCCGAAGCCCTGGACCAGCGGATGCGTGCCGCCCAGCCGGCCCATCAGCACGGCCGCCGTTTTTTCGGACACAAGCGCCGGGATGCCCGCCTCGGGATTTCCTCCGAGCAGGGCGATCATGCAACGGGCCATGTCCGCGCCGCTGACGGCAATGGCGCCGGCCGGCTGGTCCGACGGAGGCAGACACCATTCCTGGGGAATGGGCGTCGTCGAGCCGTCGGGATAGAAAGACTGGGCCTGGGCGGCGTCGGGAACCGACCGGGGAGACGCGATAACCAGGGCCGAGAGCATTCCCACCGGATCGAAGATTTCTTTTTGAACAAACGCCGCATAGGTTTGACCGCTCAGATCCTCCAGCGCCAGTCCCAACAAACCGAGACCGAAATTCGAATAGTTCGAACCCGACCCCGGCGGCCGGAGGAAAGCCGGCATTTTGGAGAGAAAATAGGGGCCATCGGCGACGGCCGGCGTTTGGCCCGCCCTCAGCCAGCCTTCCCTTTTCTCCTCATAGAAGCCTGCTTGATGGGTCCCCAGCATGCGGATGGTCAGCGCCCGGCCGGCATTATCCGGCAGATGGAAGCGCTTCAGATAAAGGTTGAGAGGATCGTCGATGGAGCCGATCAGGCCGCGGTCCATGAGGCGGCCGATGCCGATCGCGGTGAACGTCTTGGTGATCGAACCGATCCGAAAACGAGTCCGCGCCGGATCGATGGAGATGGAATGAGCGGCATCCTGGAAGCCATAGCCCTTGGTGAAAACGATCCGGCCGCCCTGGACAATGGAGACGACGGCGCCCGTGAAAGACCATCCGCCTCCCGGACCGAAGGCCTTGTCGAAAACCGCTTCCAGCATTTTCCCGTCGGGGACGTAAGCCGCGGGCGCCTCCTGATTCCGGGCGGCGGGTATGGCCGCGAATGCTGCGGCGGACCACTCAACGAGGGCCATCAACAGAAGGCCGGCGGTTTTGGGGCTTTTCATTTTGGGCCTCATCGAAGAGCTCGACTAGGGCCACCGATAATTACGTATATCATAACTATGTTCTAATAATTGTGTTTTTTATTCTAGTGCCTGCCAAATGACCTGTCAAGTTCTTGACTCCGGCGGTTTCCTTTCTTATAGTAAAGAAAATATTAATATGCGAACTTGGTTATTATTTTGGTAACGCATAAATTTCACCGAACCCACCGCCCGGCCGGCACCTGCCGCCATTTTAAAAGGAGCCGAACATGATCCCCCAAAATTACGAGATCAAGACCGAGCGCATCCGCCGGGAATTCGAAGCCCTCCGGAAGACCGATCCCGGCCGCCTCAAGGACCGTCTGAACCTGTCCTGGAGCAACTGGGGATTCGGCCGGGAAAGCCTGGAAGCCTCGGCCGCCCGGCTGGAGCGCGCCGGCATCCGCTGGATCGAGCTTCACGGAAACCACTACGGTCCGGACCTGGGCTATCGACCGGGCGAGACGCTGCGCACGCTCGGGGATCACGGCATCCGGCCGGCCGGAATCTGCGGTATGTTCTCCCCGGAAAACGATTTGTCCTCCAACGCACCCTTCAAGCGCCAAGCGGCGATCGATTATATCCGCCGGGAGCTCGCCTTCGCCCAAGCCGTCGGGGCCTCGTACCTGCTCATCTGTCCCGGCGCCGTGGGAAGGCCGCAGGCCGCGGACGACGGGGAATTCGAACGCAGCGTCGAGACGGCCCGGCTGGTGGCCCCGGACTTCGCCGCCGCCGGCGTCAAGGCCGCCGTCGAGCCGATCCGCTCGGCGGAGACGAGCCTCTGCCATACCGTCGCCGAAGCCGCGGCCTATATCGATGCCGTCGGCCATCCCGGCATCGCCCACATCAACGGCGACGTCTACCACATGCAGGTCGAGGAGCCNNGGTTGTTTCGTGACCCCCGAGCCGCTCGGCCCCGGCGGCGACCCCTACCCGGCCATGTATGGCCGGCCCGATTCCGATCGCCTCGAAGAGCTCGTCCGGAAGACGGCCGGCTATTTCCGTTCCCGCGAAGACGCCCTTCTGTCGTGAAAAAGCGGGAGGCGGACATGACCGGCCGGCCCCTCCTCTCCGGCGCCGGCCGGCCCGGCAGACTGCCGCTCAAAACAAAATGGCTCTACGGCTCAGCCGACCTGGGCATCGGCCTGCTGCAGGCGACCATCGGGTTCTACCTGATGTACTTCTATACCGACATCGCCAAAATCGATCCGGCCACCGCCGGCACGGCCATGCTCGTCAGCAAATTCACCTGGGACGCGATTGTCGATCCCCTTTTCGGCTGGCTGTCCGACCGGACCCGGTCCCGCTGGGGACGACGCCGGCCTTACATGATTTTCGGAGCGCTCCCTCTCGGATTGGCCGCCTGGCTCCTCTTTTCCATCCCCTCCCGTCTGACCGGGCTGAGCGCCTTCCTGATCGTGGCCGGAACGTTTCTTCTTTTCGATACGATCCGCAGCTCGGTCATCATGCCCTATAACGCCTGGAGCGCGGAGCTGACCGTGGATTACGGCGAGCGGACGAGCCTGATCGCCATCCGTCAGATCATGAGCGTTTCGGGATATGTCGTCGGCGCGACGGTTATCATCGTCCTCGTCGCCTTCATCCGCCGGACGATGGGCCTCTCCGAACCCGCGGCCTGGAGCCGGACGGCGTTCATTCTGGGCGCGATCGTGGCGGCGGCCGTCTGGACGACCGCGTTCGGAGTCCGAAGCAAACCCGCGGTCAACGCCGCCCCATCCAAAATGCCCGCCCGGGCGGCCTACCGCCACGCCTTTCGCAACAAGCCTTTCATGATCTATATGATCGTCAACATGCTGGCCGCCTTCGTCCTGACCGTGACCCAGGGCATGATCCCCTACTACGTCATCTACCAGCTGGGCATGAAGGGCAGCTTGTCGATCATCATGCTGGTCTTCCTGGTGACCGTCGTCCTCTTCGTCTATCCTTACAAGATCCTGGCCGACCGCTTGAACAAAGGGCCGGCCTGGGCCATCGGCCTGACCATCTCCGGGCTGGCCCTTTTCCTGACCTTCTTCCTCCCCCATCACCCCACGTTCTGGATCTATCCGCTGATGGTCCTTTCGGGCCTGGGTTTCGCCGCCGAGTTCGTCTTCCCGGGAAGCATGATTCCGGACATGATCGAGCTGGACGAGCTCATCACCGGAGAGCGGCATGAAGGGATCTACTACGGATTGCGGTCGTTCCTGGACAAACTGACGGCCGCCCTCGGCTCGGCGGTCATGGGCTGGGTCCTGGCCGGTTTCGGCTATATCGGCGGCGCCGAACAGACGGCCCACGCCCTGTTCGGGATCCGATTGCTTTTCTGCGTGATCCCGGCGGTCATTCTGTGGGCCTGCCTGCCTTTCCTGGTGCGCTTCCCCGTCACCCGCAAAAGCCACCAGGCTCTGATCGAGAAGCTGCGCATCAAGCAGGGCCTCTAGAAAGGTGCGGACATGGACATTAGGGAGTTGCGCTGCGAATACCAGGTCGATCCCCTGGCCATCGGCGTCCGCCGTCCGCGTCTGAGCTGGAAGCTCGGATGCGGCGCCCAGACCGCCTACCACATCGCCGCCGAATCGGACGGCCGGCCGCTTTGGGAATCGGGCCGCGTCGATTCCGATCAATCCATCCAGGTCCTCTATGGCGGCCCGCCCCTGCGTTCGCGTCAGCGCGTGTCTTGGCGCGTGCGGATCTGGGATGAAAACGGCCAGGCCGGCCCTTTCTCGGCCCCCGCCCGCTGGGAGATGGGGCTCCTGAAACGCGAAGACTGGATCGGCAAGTGGATCGGGTCCACGCTCGCCGGAGATCAGGAGACCGGAGCGCCCTGCCCATTCCTTCGCCGGACGTTCACCCTGGAAACGATGCCCGTTGCCGCCCGCCTGCACATCACCGCGCTGGGCCTCTATGACGCCTCCCTCAACGGCACCGCGGCGGGCGACGATGTATTCTCTCCCGGTTGGACCGATTATCGGACCCGGCTCGTCTATCGGGCCTACGACATCAAGCCTTTGTTGCGGATCGGCGAGAACGTCCTCGGCGTCATCCTCGGCGACGGCTGGTACTGCGGGCACGTGGCCTGGGCTCCGCGCCGAGTTTACGGCGACCGGCCGCGTCTTCTGGCCCAGATAGACCTGGAATTCGAGGACGGAACCATCCGGATCATCCCCACGGGCGCCGGATGGAGAACGGCGGCCGGCCCCATCCTGGAGTCGGACCTCATCATGGGTGAGCGATACGACGCCCGCCGGGAGTTCAAAGGCTGGGACCAGGCGGATTTCGACGATTCAAGCTGGGCCGGGGCCTCGATCTATCCCGATCCGGGATTGGATCTGGCCGCCCCGCAAGCCCCGCCGGTCAGACGCATGCAGAGCCTGCGTCCCGTCGAACCGCCTCGGCGACTCGACGGAAGTTGGATCTACGATCTCGGCCAGAATATGACCGGACGCGTCCGGATGACCGTCGAGGGGGCTGCCGGCGTTCGGGTGAAACTTCGCCACGCCGAGGTCCTGGATGCCTCCGGCCGCCTCTACACCGAGAACCTGCGGAAAGCCCGGGCCACGGACGAATACACGCTCAAGGGCGGGGGCCGGGAAACCTACGAACCCCGCTTCACCTTCCACGGATTCCGTCATGTAGAGGTTTCCGGCCTGCCCGAAGCATCGGCGCCGCCGGAAATCGAAGGCATCGTCCTTCATTCGGACGCGCCGATGACCGGGACATTCGCCTGCTCCGACCCCCTGATCAATCAGCTTCAACGCAACATCCAATGGAGCCAGAAAGGGAATTTTCTGGACATCCCTACGGATTGTCCCCAGCGCGACGAGCGGCTGGGCTGGACGGGCGACGCCCAGGTTTTTATCGGGACGGCGGTCTTCAACATGGACGCGGCCGCCTTCTACGCCAAATGGCTGGACGACATGGCCTCATCCCAATCGCCGCAAGGGCATATCCCCCAGGTGGTCCCGAATCCAGACCCTGCTTATTACGACGGCGGGCCGGGCTGGGCCGACGCGTTTCTCATCTGTCCTTGGACGATTTACGCCCATTTCGGAGACAAAGAGCTGCTGCGGCGGCTGTATCCGTCGCTGAAAAAATTCATCGACGAGCTCGACGCCCGCCATCCGGACGGGATCCGCGAACGGCCCGACATTTCCGCCTGGAGCCGCCCCGATCCGCCGCGGATCGAAGCCGTCCTCGGCTTCGGTGACTGGATCGCGCCGGACGGCAGCGTCGACCGCCACGGCGGCACTCCATTGGATTTGATCGGTACAGCCTATTTCCATTACAGCGCCCGGCTCCTGGCTTCGATCGCCGGGGTGCTGGGCCGGAAAAGGGATGCCACCCGCTATGCCCGGCTGGCCGAAAAGGTCCGCCGCGCTTTCCGCCGACGCTTCATCACCCGCGACGGACTGCTGGCGGGGCAAACGCAAACGGCCTATGTCCTGACCCTGCACTTCGACCTGGCGCCGGAAGAATTCCGGCCGGCGCTTGTGGACGCGCTCGTCCGCGACATCGAACGCCGCGGCGGCCGCCTTGCGACGGGCTTCCTTGGAACTCCCCATCTGCTGCCCGTGCTGACCCGCTTCGGTCGAACCGATGTCGCTTACCGTCTGCTCAACCAGAAAGCCTGGCCTTCCTGGCTCTACCCGGTCCTGCACGGCGCAACCACGATCTGGGAGCGCTGGGACGGCTGGACGGAGGAGAAGGGCTTTCAGAATCCGGCCATGAATTCCTTCAACCATTACGCCTATGGAGCAGTTGGAGAATGGCTTTATGCGGTGGTCGCCGGCATAGAAATCGACCCCGAAAAGCCCGCCTACAAGCGCATCCACTTTCGGCCGCGGCCCGGCGGCGGTCTGACCTCGGCTCGGGCCGAGCTGGAATCGCCCTATGGCCGGATCGTCAGCGCCTGGACGATCGACGGTGAGCTCTTCAGCTGGGAGATTGTCGTACCGCCCAATACAACCGCCTGCGTCCATCCGCCGGGCGTCGCGGAGGCGACGGAAGTCCGGCCCGGCCGCCATCACTTCCAGATTGCCTGGATTGGAAAGGAGCCCGAAGATGTCTGATCGGAAGTCGCGCCGGCGAAGAATTCTTGCAGCTGCCCTGGGGATCGGCTTCCTGGCGGGCGGCATGACCGGACGGATGATCGCCCAGAACGACGCCGCCAGCCCGCGCCTTTCCGAGCTGAAAGCGGAACTGGCCAGAGGAAACCGCCGAAGCCTGGACGATTTTTGGAAGGAGGCCGCCGCCCGCATGGGGCCCTTAATCGAGCCCGCGGGAGCCGATCCGAAGACCGTGCTGGTGACCTTCATCTGGAGGGGAGACGCCGACACGCGCGTCGTCGCCGTGGTCGGCTACGCGCTCGGACCCGATCGCTCCCTGAACATGCTGGAGCGGCTGGCCGGCACGGACCTCTGGTATCGGACGCGCAGCCTCCCGTCCGACCTGCGCATGATCTATGGCTTCTCCGTCAATCCCCCCTTGCCTTCCCTGGGCCCCGTGAGCTCCTGGCGCCGCGATCCGTTGAACGCCCGGGCGTTTGTTTATCCTAAGGACCCCGACTCGAGCACGGGCGCGGACACCGCCGCTTCCCTGCTGGAACTGCCCCTGGCCGCGCCCCAGCCCTGGATCCTGAAGAATCCGGGGCGCCCGGAGGGACGGCTGGAAAGGTTCCGCCTCAGGAGCGAAATCCTTAAAAACGAGCGCCGCATCTTCGTTTATACGCCGCCGGAGTATGATCCCAACGGATCGCCCTGCGGTCTGCTTGTCGTTTTCGACGGCTGGGCTTATATCGGCCAGGTTCCGACGCCGGTCATCCTGGACAATCTGATCGCCGCTAAAAAAATCGCACCTCCGATCGCCGTTTTCGTCGACAACGCCAACCCCATGTCCCGCGGCCGGGAGTTGGGTGATCATGCGCCCATGGCCGAATTTCTGGCCAAGGAGCTGCTGCCCTGGATCCGGGCTCGCTACCGCGTTTCGGCCGATCCCACGCGCGCGGCGATCGCCGGATCGAGCTCCGGGGGGAGTGCGGCGGTCTGCGCCGCCCTGCGTCACCCGGAAATCTTCGGCAATGTCCTGGCTCAGTCGGGGGCCTATTTCGACGACGCCGAAGCCCCGATCGGCGACGAGTGGATCTACCGCCGGCTGATCGAACAGCCAAAGCTGCCGCTCCGGTTTTATCTGGATGTCGGCCGCTATGAACCACTGTTCAGCGTTAACGCCTCGCGGCACCTGCGTAACGTCCTGGAAGCCAAGGGATATACGGTCCACTACGCCGAATTCGCGGGCGGCCACGATTACAGCCAATGGCGCGGCACCTTGGCCGACGGATTGATCTGGCTCATGGGAAAATAAGCGCGAAAGGGCGCGGAACCGGATCGGCCGCGAACTCAGGGCCGGGGGCCGCGCCAGCCCGGACCGCGCAGACTTCGGCCGGGGCGCTCATCCGTCAGTCCTTTTTCGGACAGGACGATGCGGCCGTTGACGAAGACATATTGAATCCCTCGCGAGTATTGATTGGGATCGCCGAAGGTCGCCTCGTCCCGGATATTCCGGGGATCGAAGACGGCAATATCGGCCATCATTCCCGGCCGCAGAAGCCCGCGATCGGCGAGGCCGACCCGGCGGGCGGCCTGCGATGTCATCTTGCGGACCGCCTCCTCCAGGGTCAAAAGCTTTTCTTGGCGGACATAGCGGCCGAGAATCCGAGGGAACGAACCCCAGGCCCGGGGATGGGACTTCGTTTTCGACAAGGGGCCGTCCCCGGCCATGGCCTGCGAATCCGAACAAAACGACACGAGCGGGTGGCGCAGGGCGGCGCGGACGTCTTCCTCGTTCATGATGGAAAGGACGCAGGACGTCAGGCGGTTGGTCATGACCAGGTCCATCAAGACGTCGCGAGGATCGCGCCCTTGGCGGCTTCCCAGCTCGGCCAAGCTCAGTCCCTCGAACGCCTTGGCCGCCGGATCGAGCACGGACACGAGCAGAACGCCCTCCCCGCCCCCGGCTCCGGCCCATTGGTTCTCCCATTCGATCGCCGAGGGATTATCCATTTCAGCCTTGATCCGGGCGCGCAGATCCGAGTTTTTCAGCCGCCCGGCCATGGCCTCGAATCCGCCTTCCCGGACCCACAACGGAAGGCAGGCGTCCAGGGAATTGGCCGACCGGTCGTAGGGGTACATGTCGGCCGTCACGTCGAGGCCGCGGGCCCGGGCCGCTTCGATCCGGGCCAGGACCTCGGGCATGCGGCCCCAATTGGAGCGGTAGGCCGCTTTGAGATGCCAAATTTCCACGGGAGACTTGGCCTGCTCGGCGATCGTGAAAACCTCCTCAAGCGACTCGAAAATGCGGTCGCCCTCGGAGCGCTGATGGGTGAAATAGACGCCCCCATGGCGGGCCGAGACGGCGGCGAGACCGGTCAATTCTTCGGTCGAGGCGAAGCGGTCGGGCGCGTATTGCAGGGACGAACTCACTCCCATGGCGCCCTCTTCCATGGCCTGGGCGGTGAGCGATTTCATGAGCTCCAGCTCGGCCGCGGAGGCCGGGCGCCCCTCCAGTCCCAGGGCATAATTGCGCAAGCTCCCGGCGCCCACGAACAGGCCGATGTTGATCGCCGGACGGGTCCTTTCGTCCAGGCGCCGGAAAAACTCGGCGAACGACCGCCAATCCGGTTCGACGCCGAAATGATGGAACCAGGGCAGGACCGCCTGGATCATGCGCTCGTTGGCCGGCCAGATGGACGTCCCTTCGCCCGAAATCTCGGTGGTGATGCCCTGGGTGATCTTGCTGGCGGCCCGGTTGTCGACCAGGACGCTGAACTCCGACTGGCCGAGCAGGTCGATGAAACCCGGGGCCACGACGAGGCCCGAAACATCGACTCGGGCGGCGGCCTCAGATTGGCCTAAATCGCCGATGGCCGCGATGCGGTCGCCGCGGATGCCGAGATCGGCGCGAAATGATAGTGCGCCGCTCCCGTCAACAACAGATCCTCCGTGAAGAACGACGTCGAAAGAGGCGCCGGCGGAAATCTCGTCCGGACGGGGCGGTCCGGATTCGGGAGGGAGAGTCACTCGCGTTCTCCTGAGGCGCGGAAATTCAGGACGTCCCGGCCGGCCATATCGGCCACGGCGGCAAAGATCAGCCGGCTCAGGTCGGCCATCGGTTCGGGCGTAATGGACTCGGCGGTATCCCCGGTGTCGTGCGAGCCGGGTGAACGTCCATCCGGCCCGACCAGAGCGAAGGAGACGGTCGGCACGCCGCGGGCGGCCAGGATCGCTCCGTCGAGCCGCGGGCGCCCGAGGTTGGCGACGCCGATCGTGGCCAGCGGCCGGTGGATAAAGGACCTATTGGCCTCCTCGAAAAAGGCCCAAAAATCAGGATAATTTAGTCCGGCGTAAGCGAAGATCGCCTCGCCGCGGCCGACCAGGTCCATGTTGATCATGGCCGCGGTGCGATCCAGGGGGATGGGCGGGTGGGCGCAATAATATTCTGAACCCAGAAATCCCTGCTCCTCGCCGCCGAAGAAAACCAGGGCGATCGTCCGGCGGGGCCGCAGCCCGCTGCGGACGAACGCTTCGGCGATGCCGAGAGCGACGGCCACGGCCGATGCGTCATCGTTGGCGCCGGGCAGCAGCTCCCAGCAGCGGCCGCAGTGATCGAGATGGCCGGCGATGAGGATGGCCTCATCCCGCAAAGCGGGATCGAACCCGGGGATGAGCCCGATCACGTTGTAACCCGTGCCTTGGGGATGGTGTTCGCTTAAATTATGAAGGGTGACGGTTTTCCCGGTGGCGAAAGAGCGCGGTTTGAGCTCCTTGCGGATCGCGGCATATTCTTCGGCATGCGCGCGTCCCGTCCCGGCGAAAATGTCCTCCACGACCGTCCGGCCGACCACGCTGTAGACGAATCCCGGGCGAAAAACATTATTAGGCATAGCCATGGGGCCGCAATCATAGATCATGCCCAGGGCGCCATGGGCGCGGGCATTATCCAACTTGTATTGATGGAAGGAGTACGGCCGCCAGGCCGGAAAGACGGACGGATCAAATCCCGGTTCGAACTCCGAAGCCAGGGGCACTTCCGGCTCCAGAAGCACGATCTTGCCCCGGACGTCGATGCCGGCATAATCGTCATATCCGAGCCCGGGCGCGCTGATGCCGAAGCCGGCATAGACAACCCCGGCCGTGACTCTGCCGCAGCCCGTGGTTCCCCCGGGAAAATAGTCCCGCTCGTAGGCGTATCGCCTGTCGGTCGTTCGGTTCGCCGCAATCCCATGGAGTGCCAGCTCGCCGCCCGGATGGATCCGCGTGTAAGGATTGGGAAAGGCCTGCAGAAATGTCCCCTCGTCACCGGCCGGAGCGAGGCCCCAGCGGAGGAGCTGCCCGGCCGCCCATTCCGCCGCGGCCTTGTATTCGGGCGTCCCGGACAGCCGGCCGCCGAAGCGTTCCGAGGTCAGTTCTCGAATATATCCATGGAGGACATCCGCGGAAATCGCGCGGATGGCCTGTTTTATATCGATTGCCGCGTTCATCTTTCTATCGTCCGGGATTTTCTTTTATCAGAGTCTGCCTATCCGCCGTTCCGGCCGATGAGGGCTCGACGGCAGCCAGGACGGCGGCCAGAAAATCGTCACCGCCCCACTCGCTGTCCCAGGTCAGGCCCAGCCGAACGGCCACGAGCCGGCGGGAAGGAATGATGGCCGTGAGCTGGCCCTGGTAGCCGCGGCAGAAAAAAGCGTCCGGTGGGAGGCGGGGAAACATCCTCTTTTCCGGCAAGGCGACGGCGGCGCCGTTCAAGCGGAAATGGGCGCCGTATTCCCCGTTCCCGGCCGTTGGTGACGGCGTTCGCGTATAATCGACCCAACCCTCAGGCAGGATCTTCTCCCCTTCCCAAACGCCGTCGTTCAAATAGAGAAGGCCGAAGCGGGCCCAATCCCGGGCCGTGGCATAGACATAAGAGCTGCCGACGAACGTCCCGGAGGCGTCCGGCTGAAAGATCGCGCCGCGCATCCCGATCCGGTTGAACAGCGCCCGGCGCGGAAAAGCCCAATAGGCGGCTTGATCGCCGATCGTCTGCCGGACGATCCGGCTGAGCAGAAGCGACGTCCCCGAAGAATATTCAAAGACGGTGTCAGGCGCATATCGTAACGGCCTGGCGGCGGCGAAGGCGGCCATGTCCGCTTGACCGAAAAGCATTTTGCTTTCGTCCGAGACCGCATGATCGGGATCGTCTTGGGTCCAAGCCAGGCCCGAGCTCATCCGCAGCAGCTGGTCGATCGTAATGGCCCGGCGCGGGTCGCCGGACGACCGCCACTCGGGAACGGGCGCCGAAGCCAGGACGTCGAGATCTCCCCGTCCCACCAGGATCCCGATCAAGGCGTTAATGACGCATTTGGACATCGACCAACCGAGCTGGGGCATGTCTTTGTGGAACCCGGGAGCATAGCGCTCAGCGACGATACGCCCGTCATGGACGACGACGACGGCCCGCGTCCGCCTTGGCCTTCGTGGATCAGGTTCAGCAAAAGCGGCCTCGACGGCGGCATCGAGCTTGGCCTTATCGACCGGACCGGACGAAGACGAAGTGGGGAGGAGATCCCCCGCCGGCCAGGGGATAATTTCGGGCCGGACAGGCCGGGGCCCGGGAAGGTCCGGGTCCCAGCTTCGAACTCTTTTTTCGGGAATCCCGTTTAAAAGCACGGCGCCCAGTCCGTCGATGAAAACGGCTTTTTTTTGGAAGAGTCCGGGCGCTAGGAACGCCGATTTGACGGTCCGGGCCCGCCCGCCGCTCTTTTTTCTGAAATAACGGAAAAGCGGATGAAAGCCCAGATCTTCGGCCAGAATATTCTTTTTGTCGCGCCCGGAAACAAACCGCCCGGCGCAGAGCAGTTCGGCCTGCATTCCGGCGGCAATGCGGAGACGGGTGGGCAGGCGATTCTTTATCTGTTTCGTCACGGTTCTCGCTGATCCGCCCTCCGGCCCTATGCGTCAGCCTTCTTGCAGAAAGCGGATCAATTCTTTCAGGCTCAAACCGGCCAGACCCAGATCCTCAAGGGACAATCCCTCTTTCAGGTAATCCGTCTGATTGATGACGGAGCCTAAAGCGATGACCGCATCGATGACCGGAGTGGGCACGCCGAATTGGCGGGCCAGATTGGCCATCGGAACCAGCCCTTGGGGCAGATCTTCCGTGATATAGCGGCTGCGTACCGAAGAGGGGCCCGATATCTTGGCCACCATGCCTTCCTTGTCGAAGGCGGCCCGGGTGTGGGTGGACATGATGGCGCTCTTTTTCCAAAAATCCTCCTCGGGGTATTCGGCCATGGTCACGCCGACGGCCTTGGCCAGGGCGGCCACTTCCTTATAGACGGCCCGGATGCCGCGCGAGATGGAGAGCGTATTGCCGTCGCGGTAAAAGAAGAACTCCTTGCCGGCCGTATCGATCCAGCCGGCGTTCATGACCGTGCCCACGGGGTGGACGGTGGGATTGAGATTATTCAGGGAGGTCGCCAGCACGTTCTCGGCCGGGACGACCGGGTACATCAGGGCGATGTCGCCGATGACCGACTCCAGACGGCTGACCGGGAAGGTGGCCAGGAGCAAGCGCGTGACCCAGACCATGATCTGAACGGTGCCGGGAGCGGCCAGGCGGCAGCCCCAGGGGAGCGTATGGGCTTCGGCCAGGATGACGTCCTTGCGGAGGCCCGCCTCCTTCATCCGCCGGGCGAAGAGCAGAGCGGAAAAATTGCCCGACCATTTGACGACCGTCTGGCCGTCTTGGAGCAGGGGCAGGGCGCGATCGAAAAATTTCACGGCGGCCTCGGCCGGGGCGGTGATCATGAGGAATCCGGCGCCGGCCATGGCCTCCCGAATATCGAGGGTGGCGCGGACCACCTTAACGATGTGATGGACGTTCCAGGCATCGATCAGATGGACGGACTGCCGTTCGAGGGTGGAAGCGAATGCGTCCTTGAAATCGGGATGTTCCCAGATTCGGACCTCGTAGCCTTTCATGGCCAGATCGGCGGCCATGGCGTGTCCGCCGCTGCCGCCGCCGAGGACGGCGATTGTCTTCCGATCGATCATCGTTTTCCTCCCTGATTTCGACCGAATGCGGCCCGATGCCTTTTTATTCGAGATGAATCATTATTATGATATTCGTAACTACGTTCTCGTTACGATATGATTATTGTTGGGTCCTCATGCGATGTCAAGGGCCGGATCAAGGAGGCCATTCAGTCTCCGGAAAGAAACGCCTCGATCTCCCGCCGTTTCGGAACCGAAGGCCGGGCTCCCCAGCGCGTCACCGAGATGGCCGCCGCCGCATTGGCGAAACGGACCGCCTCCATCAAGGCCCGGCCTTCGGATAGGGCCACCGCCAGCGCACCGTTGAAAATGTCCCCGGCCGCGGTCGTATCCACCGCGCGAACCTTGAAGCCGGGCGCCAGGCCTTCGACGGCCGGGCCGGAGACGTACGCGCCGCGCGGGCCGAGGGTGATGATGACCGTCTTGACTCCCCTCCTTTTAAGGGCGGCGGCCGCCGCCCGGGCTCCTCGTGCCCCGGCGACACGAATCCCCGTCAGGAGTTCGGCCTCGGTCTCGTTGGGGGTCAGGATGTCGATTTTTGCCAGAAGCGCGTCCGGAAGCAGCCGGGCCGGAGCCGGGTTCAAAATGACCCGGAAGCTTTTTTGCGCGGCCAACTCGGCGGCCGCTAGGACGGTATCCAAGGGCGTTTCCAGTTGGGTCAGGAGGAAGCCCGCTCCGTCGAATGCCGAAGCGGCTTTCCGTACGTCCGCCGGCGAAAGCGCGGCATTGGCTCCGGAGGCGACGGCGATGCTGTTCTCCCCGTTTCGGGCAACGAAGATGAGGGCCACGCCTGTCGGCCGAACGTTGTCCCGAAAAATATAATTAACGGCGATACGGTCCCGGAGAAGCCCCTCGATCGCCCGCGCGCCGAAATCATCGTTCCCCACGCGGGCGATAAACACGACCCGGCCCCCGGCCCGCGCGGCGCCGACGGCCTGGTTGGCGCCCTTCCCGCCCGGGGCCATGGCGAAGTCGCCCCC
>PMCY01000184.1 GCA_003154255.1 Candidatus Aminicenantota bacterium
CCCGTCCAGGCCGCGTCCAGCACCGCGGCCACGGGATTCTTCCAGACCAGCGCCTCGCTCTCCGCCGTGTGGGTGTGCGGCTTGAGATACGAAACGGCGACCAGGATGAGCGAGCAGATGACGAACAGGTAGAACGTGGCCATCATCGAGGGCACGTTCCAGCCGGTCTTGGCCTTGAACCAGTCCAGGAAAAAGACGGCCAGCCCAAGGGCCGAACCTAAGGTCAAGGTCGCCGCCGCGGCTTTGGCCGAGGCCCGCTTCCAGAACACCCCCCAGATGAAGACCGCCGTTATGGGCGGGGCGATGTAGCAGATCAACGCGGTGACGCCCTGGAAGATGCTCTGAAAATGGATGATGAGCGGCGACCAGAGGATGGCCGCGACCATGGCGACGAAGGTCACGACTCGGCCGATCCGGGTGAGCTTCTTCTCGGACGTCGCCGGACGCCAGCGCTTGTAGAGATCCAGGCTGAAGAGCGTGGCGATCGAGTTCAGAGCCCCGGAGACGGTGCTCATGAGCGCGGCCAATAAAGCCGCCGCGACGACTCCCTTGAGGCCGACCGGCAGGAGATGGTTGATGAGGACGGAATACGTGTCCGCGGAATTCTCGAAGGCTGGCAGCTTGCCCTGCTTGACCAGCGCGGCGGCGATGACGCCGGGCAGGACAAAGAGGAACACGGGAAGGATCTTGATGAACCCGGCGAAAAGCGGCCCCAGCCGGGCGTTGCGCTCGTCCTTGGCCCCCAGGACGCGCTGGACGATGGTCTGGTCGGCGCACCAGTACCACAGGCCGATGACCGGATAGCCCAGAAAAACCGCGTACCAGGGCAGGGTCGGCGTTTGGGCTGCCGTGCGCAAGACGGTCAGCTTGACCGGCTCGACCGCGGCGGCCATGCCGCTCCAGCCGCCGGTCTGGACCAGGCCGATGACGACGACGCAGGCCGCGCCGGCGATCAGAATGACGGTCTGGACAGACTCGGTCAGGACGACCGCCAGCAGTCCCCCGACGATCGTGTAGAGACCCGTCAACACGGCGGTCAGGATGATGCTGACGTTGATGTCGATCCCGAACAACCCTTTAAGAACCACGGCGCCCGTGTAAAGGGAAAAGCCGATGTGGATGAAAATCGCCGATAAAATGGACAGAACGGCCAGCCAGTCACGGCTGGCCCGGCTGTAGCGTTTCTCCAGGAAATCGGGCAGCGTGGCCACCCGCGAACGGATATAGAACGGGGCGAAAAAAAACGACAGGACGATGAGGAGGAAAGCGGCCATCCACTCGAAATTGCCGTAGGCCAGGCCGTTGACATAGCCTTCCTGGGCCAGGCTGACCAGATGGATCGTGGAAATATTCGTCGAGAAAAGCGCCAGCCCGATGACACCCCAGCCCAGCGTTCCGCCGGCCAGAAAATATTCGGCGCTCCCGCCCGTCTTGGACCTTCTCTTCTTCCAGGCCAGGAGGCCCAGGCCGACAATGCCTATCAGATAAACGGCGATAACGGCCAGGTCCGGCCAGGCCAGATGCATGGCGCGATTCACGTCATACCCCCCGGGGCTCAGTCCATGTGGAAGACTTCAGCCATCCGCGACCACCACTCTTTGTCGCCGTGCAAAGGCACGGCGTACTGGCAGGGATCGGTCTCCTTCCACCACTTCCGGGTCAGCGGATCAGCGGCCATGCGGGCCATGTCCCCGGCGAAATCGCCACCGGTATATTCGAAATAGGAAAAGAGATAGAGCTTGCCCGGCTCCACTTCCTTCAAATAAATCGAGTAGTTGCGGATGTTGCACTCTTTGATTTTCTGAAGCACGGCCGGCCAGGCCGCGGCGTGAAGCTTTTTGTAGGTTTCGGCCATTTCAGGCTTCAGGCCGATGACCATGCCGTAGCGCGCGACCTTGGGCTCGGAGAAGGCGGCCAGAAGCAGGGCCACCGACCCGGCCAGCAGGGCCGTCCGCCAGAAGATGCGGGCCGCCTTTCTCATCACTTCGCTCTCGCGGCCGCGGCTTCGGCCTTGGTGATCTTGACCGCTATGGGCCACTCCGATCCCCAGGTGAAAGCGTCGCCCTTGGTGGCCTTCTTGGCCGCCTTGGACGACCTGACCAGCTGAACGGTATGGGTGCAGGACACCGTGACATGCAGGCCGGAGGCGTCCTGCTTCCATTCCACGCCGCCCTCCTGCCCGAGCACGGTGATTTTAGAATCGGCCGTCGTCCGCACCGACTTCAGATTGAACTTGCGGCCCGCCGTGGTGCTGACGCCTTTGACTCCGTACTGCGGCTCGATGAAGGCATAGACCGTGCCGTCGGCGCGGCGGGTGGTGAACCAGATGTCGTCCTCGTTGGTGACCGTCCACGGCCGCACGCCGCGAACGGCCTCGCCGTTGAGCATCATCCACAGCCCCAATTCCCGAAGGAGGGCTTCGTCGGGATCGGCGATGCGGCCGTCCGGCCGCGGGCCGATGTTCAGCAGCATATTGCCGCCCCGGGCCCGGATCTGGATCAGGTTGGCGATGACCTCCTTGGGCGTCCGTACGTCCGGAATGGGATGGTAGGACCACTGCCAGCTCGTGGTCATACAGCTCTCCCAAGCCTGGTCGTCGGCCTTGCCGGGGATCTCCTGCTCCGGCGTGGGAATCTCGCCGCGGTCGACGAAGATGTCCTGCTTGACCCGCCAGGAATGCTTCTTCAGCGGCTCGCACTTGCCATCGAACCAGATCAGGAAAACATCGCCGTACTTGGTCAGCAGCTCCTCCACCTGGCCCCGCTCATAATCGACGAACGTCTTTTTCAAGGGGCCGAAGTAGGCGCCGCTGGTGAAATCCGGCTCGTAGAGGCTTTTGAATTTCCGGCCGGTTTCGAACTGGTAGCGGAAATCGCCGGGTGAATAATAAAAACCTACCAGGATGCCTTCGGCCCGGAAGGCCGCGGCGACCTGGGCGGCGATGTCCTTGCCGTAGGGGGTCTTGGTGATCTTGAAATCGCTGTAGGCCGTGTCGAACATGGCGAAGCCGTCATGGTGCTTGGCCGTGAAGCAGACGTATTCCATTCCGGCCAGCTTGGCCAGGCGGGCCCATTCGGCCGGGTCGAAGCGGACGGGATTGAACGTCCCGGCCAGGTCGTAATATTTCTTGACGTAATCGGACGAGGCGTTGTTGAGGGGCCAGGAGATTTCCGTTCCCATCTGGGAGTTCGGCCCCCAGTGGATGAACAGGCCCAGGCCGGCGTCGCGGAACTGTTCGGTCTTCCGGGGGTCGTTGGACAGCCGGACCTTGTCTTCGGCCTGCAGGGTCACGGCCGGAGCGGCTTGCGCAGACGGATTCTCCGCTTTCCTGGTCCGCTTGAAGAAGATCAGCGTGGCGACCGCCACGACGACCAGAAATAAAAGAATGAACGCGCGCTTTCTAATCATTTCCAGAGCCTCCTAAGCACCCGCTTCTCCTTCGATTGCGGAGAGCGGCCGGATCAATCTTGAACATATCCACCGAATTCGCGAATGGTCTCATACAGGGCCAGGACGTTGTCCACCTGCGTTTCGGGCAGGAGATAATCGTGGCTGGGCGAAGCGATATAACCGCCGCCCGGCTTCATGACCTCCAGGACGGCCCGCGTCCCGCGCCGGACGAGTTCGGGCGTGCCCCGGATCAGAAGATGGTGGGTGTCGATGCACCCGTTCAGGACGATGTCCCGGCCGTAAAGACCCTTGAGCCGGGCCGGCGCCATGTCCCGGGCATCGGGCTGGAGAGACTGCAGGGCGTCCAGGCCGGCGTCGATCAGGCAGGGGATGAGCGCGGCGAAGCCGCCGCAACAATGGAGCTGAACCTTGAGGCCGAAGGCGTGGCCCAGGTCGATGAGCCGGCGGAGCGGCGGCAGGAAGAACCGGCGGAACATCGGCTCGCCCACGATCGGCCCGTTCTGGGTGCCGAAGTCATTTCCGATGAAAAAGACGTCGATCGCATCGGCCGCGGCTTCGAAAATGCGCCGGCTGACGGCCAGGTAATAATCGACGATCCGTTCGGCGGCGGCGGCCACAACCTCAGGCCCATCGACCATAAGGGTCATGAAGCGTTCCATGCCGAAAAGATCGATGAGGTCGTGGAAATAGGGCGACCAGTCGCCGCCCAGGACGGCGAATTCTCCGTTCCAAGCCCGGCCCTCGGCGCGGATTGCCGATACATCCATCCAGTCCGGATCGGGCCAGGCGAAGCGGCCGATATCGGCCGGCGACTCCGCGGCGGCCAGAGGATGATGCAGGGGCTGGCCGTAGCCGTAACCGTAGCGCTCGACACCGAAAGGGGTTCGCGATGTGGCTTCCGGATGGATAAAACAGGATGAAGGCGAGCGCTCGGGAGGACCGGCATAGCGGGCGAAGACGCGGCGAAAGTCGTCGCCCAGATGCAGGGACAAGGCCTCGTCGTCCTCTCCTAGTCCCAGCCGCTCCCGGAGAATGGCCCGGAACTCGGGCGAAGCCCCGCACCAGGCCGGGACGCGGTCCGGCTCACGGTGTCGGAAGGCGGTCAGGACCCGTTCTCGGGATGTCATGAGGCCCCCTTTTTATATCAGGCGGGGCCGGCAAGTCAAAAAGCGGCGCATTTCGTTTGATCCAGACGGTCTTGACCGAGTGTCGAATCCATCCGCGCCATCCCGCGGCACCCCTCGCTTTGGGGCCCGTTCGGTTTGCGCTATAATCCCTCCTCCCGACGGCCGCGGGTGGAATCATCAAAAGGAGATCCTCCATGTTCGACCAAGACGACAAGGTCCTGAAGCTCTTCCAGGATTCGGACGCGCTTCTTCAGGGGCATTTCAAGCTGACCTCGGGCAAACACTCCGAGTGGTATTTCGAGAAGATTAGGCTGATCGAGAAGCCCGTCGTCATGGATAAAATCATCGACCTCCTGGTCGCAAAGATCCGCCGCGACATCCCCGATTTCGACTACGTCGTCTCCCCCGCTTATGGGGCCATCGCCCTGGGCTTCCTGGCCGCCCTCAAGCTGGGCAAAAAGTTTGCTTTCACCCAGCGCGTGGACGAGAAGATGAGCTTCCGCTTGGGCTTCTCCGGGATCGCCGGCACGCGGGCCGTCATCGTCGAGGATATCCTGACCACGGGCGGCTCGATCAACGAGGTCGTGGCCTGCTTCAGGGAGCACAACGTCAAGACGGCCGGCATCTATGTCCTGGTCGACAGGAGCGGCGGCTCCGTCCTGGTCGAGGGCAATCCCGTTGGCAGCCTGTTGTCGCTCAAGGTCGAAGCCTTCGATCCGGATGTCTGCCCCTTCTGCGCCCTGGACATGCCCATCACCAAGCCCGGGGCCTCCGACAAGAAAGCCTGAGAGGGCGGCCATGCGGATCCTCATCATCAACCCCGGCTCGACCTCGACGAAAATCGCCGTTTATGAGGACGAGCGCGAGGTCTTCTCCGAAAACATCACCCATTCGGCCGAGGAGTTGGCCCGCTTCGCCCGCATCGTCGATCAGAAGAGCTTCCGCAAGGACATCATCCTAAGCGTCCTCCGGAACCGCGGGATCGACCCGGCGGGCTTTGCCGCGGTCGTCGGCCGCGGAGGGCTTATCAAACCCATCCCCAGCGGCATCTATCGGGTCGGGCCGGAGATGATCGAAGACCTGTACAAGGGAGTCCAGGGAGAGCATGCCTCCAATCTGGGCGGCCTGATGGCCGACGAAATCGCCCGGCCCCTGGGCATCCCCGCCTTCATCGTCGATCCCGTCGTCGTCGACGAACTCTCCGACGCGGCCCGGTTGACGGGAATGCCCGAGATCCGGCGGCGCAGCATCTTCCACGCCCTCAACCATAAATACACCGCCCGTTTGGCCGCCCGTGAATTGGGGCGGGCTTACGAAGACTGCAGCTTCATCGTCTGCCACCTCGGCGGCGGCATCACGGTCGGCGCCCATCTCCGGGGCCGGGTCGTCGACGTCAACAACGGCCTCAACGGGGACGGCCCGATCACGCCGGAACGGGCCGGCACCATCCCGGCCGGCGATCTGGTCGATCTTTGTTTCTCCGGAACTCTCAACCGGGACGCCCTGAAGAAAAAGCTGACCGGCCGGGGCGGTCTGGTCGCCTACCTGGGAACCAACGACATGCGGGTCGTCGAAAAACGCATCCAGGAAGGCGACCCCCAGGCCGTCCTCCTGTTCGAGGCCATGGCCGGGACCGTGGCCAAGCAAATCGGCGCCTGCGCAACCGTCCTGCGCGGCCGCGTCGACGGAATCGTCCTCACCGGCGGTCTGGCCCACAGCCGGACGTTCACCGATCGCATCGCCGAGAGCATCGCCTTCCTCGGCCGGATCTTCGTCTATCCGGGCGAAAACGAGATGGTCGCCCTGGCCGTCGCGGCCCTGAGGGTCCTGCGGGGAGAGACGGAAGCCCGGTCCTATTCATAAAGTCCCGTCCATCAAGGAGTCTTCCATGATCACGTCTCTGAATCAGATCGTCGCCGCCGTCAAGGGCAAAGGCTCCAAGCGGCTGGCCGTCGCCTGCGGCGAGGATCCCCACACGATCGAGGCCGTCGGCCGGGCCGTCGGCGAGGGCCTGGTCTCGGCCGTCCTGACCGGGAGCCGAGCCAAGATCGAAAAGGTCGCCGCCGACAACAAGGTCGATCCGTCCCGGTTCGAAATCCTCGACGAACCCGATCCGGCCAAGGCTCTGTGTCTGGCGGTGGACCGGGTCCGCCGCGGCGAGGCCGATTTCCTGATGAAGGGGCTTCTCGATTCGTCGCTCTACATCCGGGCCATCATCGACAAGGAACGGGGCTTGCTCCCCGCCGGCCGGCTTCTTTCGCACGTCAGCGCCATCCAGGTCCCGTCCTGGAAAAAGCTCCTCATTTGCGCCGACGTCGCGGTCATCCCCTACCCCGATCTCGAAGCCAAGATCCAGATCCTGAATTATTGTCTTGAAGCAGCCCGCAAGCTGGGAATCGAAAAGCCGAAGGTCGCCATCCTGGCGGCGGTGGAGAAGATCAATCTCAAGATGCCGGTGACGACCGACGCGGCCATACTCTGCAAGATGGCCGAACGCGGCCAGATCAAAGGGGCCATCCTCGACGGGCCCCTGGCCCTCGACGTGGCCGTTTCCGCCGAAAGCGCCCGTATCAAGGGCGTCCGGTCCGAAGTGGCCGGGGATGCCGACGTGCTGCTTTTTCCCAACATCGAGGCGGCCAACATCTTCTTCAAAACGTGCACCTATCTGGCCGGCGGCGAAGTGGCGGCCGTCGTGGCCGGGGCCTCCTGTCCCTGCGTGCTGACGTCGCGGGCGGACAGCGAGGACTCCAAATTCTATTCCATCGCCTTCGGCGCCTTGATGGCTTGAACAGGTGGGCGGCTTGCCATGAACCCTACCGACGACGCTCAATTCGTCCTTCCCCCCGGATTATGGGAGGATTTCCTGAGCGGCGGGCGGCTGGCCTGCGCCCGACTGATCTCCCTGATCGAGAACGAGCCTTTCGCCCGGACCGAAATCCGGGACCGCCTCCTGCCCCGGCCGGGCGGAGCCGTCCGGATCGGGGTGACGGGGCCGCCCGGGGTGGGGAAGAGCACGCTCACGGCCGCCCTGGCCCGCCGGGCCCTGGATGAAAACCACGCCGTCGGGATCATCGCCGTCGATCCGACGAGTCCCTTTACCGGCGGCGCCTTTCTGGGAGACCGGGTGCGCATGCACTCGCTGATCGGCGATCCCCGCGTTTTCATCCGCTCCATGGCCGCCCGGGACGGACGCGGCGGCCTCTCATCGGCGGCCCCGGATGCGGCCGATATCCTGGACGCCTTCGGAATGGACCGCATCTTCATCGAAACGCTCGGCGTGGGGCAAGCCGAGCTCGATGTCATGACCTGCGCCGACGTCCTGGCGCTCGTTCTCCAGCCCGGAACGGGGGACGCCATCCAGACCTTGAAAGCCGGAATCATCGAGACCGCGGACCTGATCATCGTCAACAAGACGGACATGCCGGGCGCCGACGACCTGCTCGAATCCCTGCGCTTTCTCTTCGATTCCGCCGGCGCGGCCGGAAAGCGGAATGCGCCGCTCCTCTGCTCGGCCTCCGCGGTCGAGGGCCGCGGCCTGGATGAAGTCTGGACGGCCCTCGAGGGTCTCATCGTCCGGGACCGCGAAACCGGCCGTCTGCGGGAAAAACGGCGGGCCCGGCTGGAAGGCGAAATCCGGACCGCGATCAGCGGAAGTCTTTGGGAGCGATACGTCGCCCTGGCCGGAGGGACTGCCGACATCGCCTTGCTGGCCGAACGGCTGTCCCGCGAGGGAGGCTCGCCCTATCCCTTCATCCGGAAGGAATGCGGGCGGATCAAGCTTGTCCGGGACGGACGCCCGGAACTCCCGCCGAAGAAAAAGGAATGACCCATGTCCGATAAGCGGTTGAAAGTCATCATTGCCAAGCCTGGCCTGGACGGCCACGACCGCGGGGTGAAAGTGGTGGCCCGGGCCCTGGTCGAAGCCGGCATGGAAGTCGTCTATCTGGGGCTCCGCCAGACGCCCGAATCGATCGTCCGGGCGGCGGTCGAAGAGGACGCCGATGTCATCGGGCTCTCGGTGCTGTCGGGCGCCCACCTGGCCAATTTCCGGCGGGTCAAAGAGCTCATGAACGATGCCGGGATCGGCGGCCGTTTGTTGACCGGCGGCGGGATCATCCCCGCCGGTGACCAGGATGAGCTTTGCGCGCTCGGCATCGGCCGGCTGTTCGGGCCGGGAGACGAGCTTCAATCCATCGTCGATTATATAAAAGCCTGGGACGCGGGCCGCAGGCCTTAGAAATCAAGCCCGAATAATCGATGCTCGAGTTCGGACTCCACGAGCCTGATCAGCCGTTCATAGCGAAGGCCGATTTTCTCCAAGAGCCGGGCCGTTTCCATGACGATTATCGGGGCATCGTTCCTTCGGGATGCTCGCAGAGTTCCATAAGAACCCGGAAGGTGCTCTTGGGATTAAGGAAGGCCACTTGGGCCCCGCCCGCCCCGGAGCGCGGCTTGGCGTCGATCGCCTGGACGCCGGCGGCGGTCAACCGCTCCAGCTCTGCGGCTGTGTCATCCACCGTGAAAGCCAGATGGTGGATGCCCTCCCCCGACTTTTCGATGAATTTGGCCACGGCATTGTCCTGTACGGTCGGTTGGAGCAGCTCGATATGGACGCCGCCGACGTTGAAGACGCCGATCCGGAGGCCGCGGTCGGGCAGATCCTCGAAGCCTTCGAATTCCAGGCCCAGGACGTCCCGGTAGAAAGCCGTCTGTTTTTCCAGGTCCCGGACGGCGATGCCGACATGATCGATTCTGCGGATCATAGGACCACCCTTTCACGATATTCGCCGAAGACGAAGCGAAGAACGTCCGCGATCTCGCCCAGGCTGGCGTAGGCCCGGACGGCGTCGAGGATAGGCGGCAGGAGATTGTCGGGGCCGGCCGCGGCGGTCTTCAACGCGGCCAGCACCGCGGCCAACCGGACTTTGTCCCGGCCGGCCTTGACGGCGGCGACACTGCGGATCTGCTCGGCCTCGGCGGCCGGATCGACGCGCAGGGTTTCCGGGGCGGCTTCGTTTTCGACCCGGTAGCGGTTGACGCCGACGACGACGTCCTGGGCGGCGTCGATGCGCTTCTGGGCGATGTAGGCCGATTCCTGGATNNTTGATGACCCCGCCGCGGCGGTCCACGGCGTCGATCACGGCCTTGGCCCGGGCCTCCAGCTCGTCGGTCAGACGTTCCACAAAATAGGACCCGCCGAGAGGGTCGATGGAGTCGCCCGCGCCCGACTCGTGGGCGATGATCTGCTGGGTGCGCAGAGCGATGCGGACGGAGTCCTCGGTCGGCAAGGCCAGGGCCTCGTCGCGGCTATTGGTGTGCAGGCTCTGGGCCCCGCCCAGGACGGCGGCCAGGGCCTGGAGGGTGACCCGGACGACGTTGTTGTCGGGCTGCTGGGCGGTCAGCGTGCTGCCGGCCGTCTGGCAGTGGAAACGGAGCATCTGAGCCCGGGCCGACTTGGCCCCGAAACGGTCGCGCATGATCCCGGCCCAGAGGCGGCGGGCGGCCCGGAACTTGGCCACTTCCTCGAGCAGGTTGTTGTGGGCGTTGAAGAAGAAGGACAGCCGGGCGCCGAATTTCTCCACGTCCAGGCCGCGGGCCATGGCCGCCTCGACGTAAGCGATGCCGTCGGCCAGGGTGAAGCCGATTTCCTGGGCCGCGGTGGAGCCGGCCTCGCGGATGTGGTAGCCGGAGATCGATATGGTGTTCCACTGCGGGACCTGGCGGGTGCAGAAATCGAAAACGTCCATGACCAGGCGCATGGACGGCTGGGGCGGGAAAATATAAGTGCCGCGGGCCACGTATTCCTTAAGGATGTCGTTCTGGACCGTCCCCTGGAGCTTGGCGGCCGGGATGTTCCGCTTTTCGGCCGCGGCGATGTACATGGCCAGCAGGATGGCCGCCGTTGAGTTGATGGTCATCGACGTGGAAACTTTATCGAGCGGGATCTGATCGAAGAGGATCTCCATGTCGGCCAGGGTGTCGATGGAAACGCCGACCTTGCCGACCTCACCCCGGGCCAGCGGGTGGTCGGAGTCATAGCCGAGCTGGGTGGGCAGGTCGAAGGCGACGGACAAGCCGCTCTGCCCCTGGGACAAAAGATAGCGGTAGCGCTCGTTCGACTCACGGGGCGAGGCGAACCCGGCGTACTGGCGCATGGTCCAGAAACGACCGCGGTACATGGTCGGCTGGACGCCGCGGGTGAAGGGGAATTCGCCGGGGAATCCCAAGCGGACGGCGTAATCGCGGCCGGCGTCGTCGAGCGGCGTGGCCAAGCGCGGGATCTCGTCGATCGAGGACGTGCGGAAGGTCGTCTCGCGCTCGCCGTTCTGGGCCAGGGCCGGCTCCAGTATTTCCTTCGTCCAGCGGTCCTGAGCCTGCCGGACGGGGTCTCGTTCGTCTGAGGGTGAAGACATGCTGAATCCTCCGAGGCTGATATTTTACGCGAAACCGCGCCCCCGGCCTAACGGTTTGAAGCCCGTCTTGACGCCGCCCCCCGTCCCGAATACCATGACGGACAATGGTCACCATCCTGAAAACCGTCCTCGGGCTCATGACGTCGCTTTTCGGGGCCTACTACCTCAGCGACGCCTACAAGAAACGATCCAGCTTCTCCAAGACGGCCTGGCCGAAGCTCTGGGCCACGGGCTTCGTGACCAACTTCTTCGATACCCTGGGCATCGGCAGCTTTGCCCAGCAGACGGCGATCTTCAAGTTCTTCCACATGGTCGACGACCGGCTCATTCCCGGAACGATGAACGTGGGCAACACAATCGCCACCGTCACCCAAGCCTTTCTATTCATGAGCGCGGTCAAGGTCGAGCCCTTGACCCTCATCTCCATGTCCATCGCCGCCCCGGCCGGGGCCGTGCTGGGCGCAGGGGTCGTCTGCCGCATGCCCCGCCGCAAAATCCAGCTGGGCATGGGCATCGGCCTGCTGGCCGTGGCCCTGACCATCCTGGCCGGACTGCTCAAGTGGTTCCCCCTGGGGGGCGAAGCCATCGGCCTGCTGGGTTGGAAGCTGGCCGTGGCGGTGGTCATGAGCTTCGTCTTCGGGGCCCTGCAGACGATCGGGGTCGGATTCTACGCCCCCTGCATGGCCATGGTCTAC
>PMCY01000224.1 GCA_003154255.1 Candidatus Aminicenantota bacterium
TGCAGGCGCCGCCGGTCGCCCCGGCGCGCTTCACGCCTCCTCCGGACCTGGTGGGGGAATGGCGGGGGGGCATCCACACGTACAGCGGCATCCAGTCGGTCGGCCTGTCCATCCGGGAGAACGGCGAGATCAAGGTCACCATGTTCGGGCAGATGTCCACGCTCCTCAACATGGTCGATTTCAGCGACAACATCCTTCAGGGGGCCTGTTACGGAACGATCAAGACGGAAGACGCCGCCAGGACGCCCCACCATCTTATGTTCGGGCTGCACTGGGAGGGGGACACGCTGACCGGGCTGGTCGCGGCCATGTCCGATACGGCCAACTCCTTTGCCCTCTCGTCCTGGATACAGCTCAAGAAGATTGGGGCGCCTCCGGTTCGTTAAAAAAGACGGCCGCACCGATAAGCCGGCGGACCGGTGCGTGAAGAAGGAGGACTCATGGCCGCACCTATGCTGTTCTCTTCGAAGAGAAGGCGGGCAAGAGCCCGTCGCCTGATCCCAGTCGTCTTCGCGGCAGCGTGTCTGGCCGGATCGGCTTTTTCTCCGGCCGCCGCGCCACCGGAGCAGCGGACAATCGAATCCCTCCTCCGGGCGCCGGTGGCCGTGCAAATCGAGGTCGCGGAGCGCGCGGGCCGGATCGCCTGGCTGGTCCAGGAAGGGCCCGTCCAGCGGATCTGGACGGCCGAGCTCCCCGCGCTGGAAGCCCGCGTGCTGGTCGAACTTCCTCCCGATGACGGCCGTTTGATCACGGCGATGAGGCTTTCTCCGAATGGGAAGCTTCTCGTCTATCTCCGCGGCCTTCCGGCCAGCGCCACGGGCATCGATCCCAATCCAGCCGGGCTGGTCGTCCGTCCGGAGCGCGGCTTGTGGCTGGTTCCCACGTCCGGCGGGACCGAGCGCCTGCTGGGGCCGGGCACGGACCCCGTTTTCAGTCCCGATGGCCGCACGCTGACGTTCGTCCGGAACGACACGCTTTTGGCCCTGGATGCGTCCGGCGCGGATGCCGCGCCGGCCCGGCCCCTGCTCATCGTCAAGGGATCGATCGGTTCCTATGCCTGGTCGCCGGACGGCAAGCGGCTGGCCTTATCCAATGATCGGGGCGCCTACGCCGTGATCGGCCTGTGGGCGCCCGGCGAGGACCGCATCCGCTGGATCGCGCCGGAGGCCTCCGAGGACGCCCTGCCCGCGTGGTCGCCCGACGGCCGGCGGCTGGCCTTTATCCGCATGCACGGAGGCGAGTTGGGCCGGGGGCACGACGTCATGGATAGTGAACCGTTCTCGATAATTGTCGCCGATGCGGCGGCGGGGACGGTGCGCACGGTCTGGACTTCGCCCGCCCCGGCCGATTCGCAGATGCAGGAAGTCCAGCCTTCCGACGCCCTGCGCTGGCTCGACGACGACCGGCTCATCTTCCATTCCGAGCACGAGGGCTGGGCCCATATCTATGTCGCTGCGCTGGACGGCAGTCCGCTCCGGTCCTTGACGCCGGGCGCCTATGAAGCAGATGCCTCGGCCCTCAGTCCCGACGGCCGTACGCTCGTGGTCTCCACAAGCGAAAGCGCTTTGGAACGCCGCCGTCTCTGGCGGATTTCGCTTGCGGACGGGCGGCGCGCGCCCCTGACCGGACCGGATACGATCGATACCGATCCGGTCTTCTTCCCCGACGGCGACCATATCGCCTATCGCAGCGCCTCGGCCCGGTCGCCCCAGGCCGTCATCGTCCGCAGCTTGAGCGGGGAAGGCGAGATGCGCCTTGGACCGGCGCCCGGCCCCGGGTTTCCCGCGGCGGCTTTCGTTGAGCCCCGGGCCGTGACCTTCACCGCGCCCGACGGAGGAACAGTGCACGGCGTTTTATTCACGCCCCCCGGAGCCGCGGGCGCGCGGCCGGGACCCGGCGTCGTCTATGTCCATGGCGGGCCGATCCGGCAGATGCTGCTGGGTTGGCACCCCATGCTCCACTACGGCTTCAACTATCTTTTCAACCAGGTCCTGGCCGGCCGGGGATATACGGTCCTGGCCGTCAATTACCGCAGCGGCACGGGATACGGCCGGGCCTACCGCGAGTTTCCGGGCCGCAATACGCGGGGGGCAAATGAATATCAGGATATCCTAGCCGCCGGCCGCTATCTTCAAGCCCTGCCCGCCGTCGATCCCGGGCGCATCGGACTCTACGGTCCTTCTTTCGGCGGATATCTCACCGCCCTGGCCCTCGGGCGCAACTCGGATGTCTTCCGCGCCGGCGTCGACTGGTACGGCGTCCACAACTGGGACCGCTGGGCCCGCAAGGCGGACCGGGGATTCATCGGCACGGACTTCGGGACTAATCCCGACGACCCGGCCCAGATGGAAACCGCCCGGCAGTCCTCGGGCGCGGCCTGGGCCAAAACCTGGCGTTCGCCCGTCCTCTTCATCCATGGCGGCGACGACCGGACCGTCCTCGTCGACGAGACGATCGACCTGGCTGTCAAGCTGCGGCGCCAGGGGATCGCCGTGGAAACGCTGATCTTTCCCGACGAGCAGCATGGGTTCGCCCTGTTCGAAAATTGGAATAAAGCCCTCCACGCGACGCTCGACTTTCTGGACCGGCGTCTCGGCGCCGGCCCGGATCGAAAATGAGCATGATAAGCGGACGAGAAAAGGAGATGACATGAACAGATTCGGCTTCGGCGTCCTGAAACATGGATCGATCCTGGTCCTGGCGGCCGGCCTGGCCGGCGTTTTGGCGGCGGCCCAGAATCCCGACATCAATCCTCTCTTCGGCGAGAAGAAAGTCAAAAACTACATCCCCCATATGACCTGGGTAGAAGTTGAGCAGGCCCTGACCCTTACCGACGCGGTCATCATCCCCCTCGGATCGAACGAGCAGCACGGCCGGCATCTCCCGCTCGGTACGGACAGCTACGAGGCGATCGAGACGGCCAAGCTCATCGCCCAGAAGGCGGATGTGCTCGTGGCCCCGGTCATCCTGGCCGGTCTCTCCCCACACCACATGGGATTTCCGGGCACGATCACGCTGACCCCCGAGACTTTCGAAGCGGTCGTCTTCGAAACCGCCCAGAGCCTGATCCGGCACGGCTTCCGCAAGATCCTCATCTTCAACGGGCACGGCGGGAATAATGTTTCGGTCGCCAATATCATCCAGAAGATCAACCAGACGACCAAGGCCTGGGCCTTCGATCTGGGCAAGATCGAAGTTCCCCGGAAGGAACCGCTCTATCCGCCGATCCCCTGGGACGTCCACGCCGGGGTCGAGGAAACGTCCATGATGCTTTACCTGGCGGGAAGCCTTGTCGACATGTCCAAAGCGGTGAATCCGGTGTTGACCGTTCCGCCGGACGTGGCCGCGCTCGACGCCCTCGGAAAAACCGACCCCTCCCTGGCCCAGCTGGCGGGGGAGATGCGCTTCCGCCCGCAGGAGACGGGCAAGAAGACGAGCACCCGGGAAATGACGGACACGGGCTCCGTGACCACGGGAGACATCAAGTCGGCCACGGCCGAGCGGGGCCGTCGCGAGCTGGAAGGGTTCATCGACGCCGCGGCCAAGTTCATCGAGGCTTGGCGTAAGGCCACGTAAGCGCCTGACGCGGGTTCAGGCCTTCAGCTCGAATACCGCTTCGATCTCGACCGTGACGTCCAGGGGCAGCTCGTTCGCTCCGATGGCCGAACGGGCGCACCAGCCTTCGTCTCCAAACAGGTCGATCAGCAACTGGGACGCGGCGTTGATGACCAGGGGCTGCCCTCCGAAACCCGGCGCGCTGGCCACCCAGGCCAGGATCTTGAGCGGGCCTTTAAGCCGGTTGAGGTCGCCCAGAAAGGCGTGGAGCTGGCTGAGGATGTTCAGCATGCACATGCGGGCCGCCGCCTGCCCCTCCTCGATCGAGCGCTCGGCGCCGACTTTTCCGACAAACATGATTCGGCCGTCGGCGTTGGGGATATGGCCGGAAACGTAGAGCGTCGATCCGGATTGCTTGACGGGCGCGTACACGCCGCCGCGGGCCGGCGTCTTGGGCAATTCGATGGCCAGCGCTCTCAAACGTTGATAAATATCCGGGGAGGCGTTTCTCAATAGATGTCTCCGGAATACTCGGCGATCAGCCGGTTGCGCAGATCTTTATACAGATGGACGACGCGGTCCATGCGCTCGATGGCCAGTTTGGTCAGAAATTCGGCCGCCGCAGCCGGATCGTCGGTCAGCAAAGCGGCGGCTTTATCCTCGACCTCTTTCTGCCGGGCGAAGAATTCCTCTTCCAGCGGGTCCCGGACCGCCTGCAGGTCCCTGACCGTATCCCGGAACTTCAGGAGGAGGAGTTTTTCGACGAAATCGATCTGCCACCGGGCGGAATCCTCGCTGAAAGTCCGGATGTCGTAATTTTTGTAATAAGAAGAAACATCCCGTGTTCCGGAATAGATCGGGACGTAAGTCGAAACGAAAGGGTTGTCCAGATAGAGCCAATAGATTCCTCCGATGGCGTCGGGCAGCCAGCCGCGCAGTTGGGCCACCATCCCATAGCCTTCCCGGGCCACCGGCCGGTGGAAGGTCAGGCGCAGAAGGCGGCTGAGATCGGGCGAAGCAAAAGGCGAGGCCAGCGGGCTTTTGACCATTTTCCCATCCGGTCCAGGCAAAAACCAGCCGGGATCGAGGGTCATGTCATAGATCGTGCCCTCGAAGGTCGATCGCTGGAAGGCGATGATGTCGCGGACGCCGATCTTTTTCTCGGGCTTGACCGCGAAGGGATAGAAAGCCGCGCCTTCGATTTCCTGGCTGGCCATCGTTCCGGGAAGCGCCGGGCCGTTGAGCGTCCGCCGCGGCCAATCTTTAAGCGATGGCGCCAGCGTGCTGTAAATCAGCCACAAACGAGCGAGACTCGTTTCGGTGATCGGCGGGGCATAGGCTTCCTGCCAGACGAAAGGCTTGCCGCTTTTCGGATCGTACCAACCGCGGGCGACGGCCTCGGACATGAAATTCGGAGAGGCCAGGAAATCTGTTTTTTTGATGTCGATCTCCCGGATGCGGACGTAGTTGGAATAAGCGACTACCTGGTCGTCCGGAACGCGACGGGCGGCCCAGATGGCGCCGGGCTTGCCCGAGGCCGGGTTCCAGGCGGGGCCGACGCTGAACATTTCCATGGTCCAGAGCTCTTGGGGATCGGCGATGCAGAGGGCCTCCGAACCGTCCGCGGAAGGAAGAAAGCCGTACTTTTCCAGCAGTGAGCCGATGAGCTTCACCGCTTCGCGAGCCGTCCGGCAGCGCTCCAGGGCAAAGACCTGGGCCTGCTCAACGGTCATGATCTGGGACGTCACGCCCTCCACCCAGGCCACGTCCAGCTCCGGTTTCTGCGTGCAGGTGCTCTCCCCGATAGCCAGCTGGTGTTCGTTCATCTGGGAGTAACCGGTGTGGAAATAGGCGTACGTTTTTTCCACTTGCGGGATCCGTCCGATGATCTGGCCATAATCGCCGAGGGGTTTTCCGGCCCGCTCGTCCTTGGGGCCGAAATAGACCATCCCCCAATAAACGGGCGCCGTTTCGCCCTTGGCGAAAGTCCGGGCCGGAACCACATGCACCCGGCATTCGCTGCAGCAATCCGAGTGCGAGGTGATCACCGAGCCGTCGATCGTAGCCAGTCGTCCGGCGCCGATCACCGTGCAGTTTTCGGGCGCCTTGAGTGCGACGTTCGAGGAAGGAGCAGAAAAAAGGGATACGTCGGCGGCCGCGAAAATGAGGAGGGCAAACAGGGCGAGGCGCATGCGCTCTTTCGCCGCCCACCTGATTTTCGCCCTGGACTTCTCCCGCCCGACAAAGTAAAAATGACCTATCACCCTATGATTGTAGACGCGCAATTCGGCCATTGTTGTGACCTCTCGAAGGGAATATCATAATTCATAACGATATTACCACAAATCTTAATTCTTTTGGAGGGCCCATGACGATCTCACGGAAAGGATTCTTGAACACCGTCGGCTTGGGTGGATTGGGATTTCTGTTCAAAGGTCCGAGCGCGGCCGAGGCCGGCCAGACGGCCGCGGCCGGAGCGGCCAGGGCCCAAGCCCGGAAAATTAAAATCACGGGAGTCGAGATCTTTTATTTTGACATCCCGCTCAATTCCCCGTTCCGGATTTCTATCGGGACGGTGTACGCCGCCAACGACGTTCTTGTCCGCATTCTGACCGACGCCGGGGTGGTCGGCTTGGGCGAAGCCTGCCCCTTCCCGCCGATCACAGGGGAGACTCAGGAGACGAATATCATCGCGGCCAAAAGCTTCCGTGACATGGTCCTGGATAAGAACCCTTTGGCCATCGAGGAAAGGCTCCGTGAATTCGGCAGCTTTATCCACACCAATCCAAGCGCCGCCGCGGCGTACGACATGGCTTTTTATGACATCCTGGGCAAGATCGCCGGCCAGCCGCTTTTCCGCCTTCTGGGCGGGGACGACTATGCCATCG
>PMCY01000279.1:0-1064 GCA_003154255.1 Candidatus Aminicenantota bacterium
CGATGCGGCGGGCTTCATGGCGCTCCGTCCCCGTGATGTGCAAGCCGCCCATGCCCACGACCTTCTCGTGTTCAATCTCGGTCGTTCGTTTGGCCTCGGCCAGGACTTTTTCGTGCTGTTCCGGGGTGGCTTTGAGCGGGTCGATGCCGGTCTTGCGCAGAAGCTCGCGGGCCAGGAATTCGGGGTTGCCGCCCAGGAGGATGTCGACGCCGCGGCCGGCCATATTGGTGGCGATGGTCACGGATCCGAGGCGCCCGGCCTGGGCGATGATGGTCGCCTCCTGTTCATGGTACTTGGCGTTGAGGACGACATGCTTGAGGTTCTTCTTGCGCAGCATCGAGCTGAGAAGCTCGGATTTCTCGATCGAAGTGGTTCCGACAAGGACGGGCCGCCCGCTTTGGTTGAGATCGAGGATCTCTTTGAAAACGGCGTCCCATTTCTCTTGGGCCGTGCGGTAGACGACATCGGGGTTCTCGAGGCGCAGCAGCTTCATGTTGGTCGGAATCTCGACGACGCCCAAACCATAAATGTGGCGGAACTCGGCCGCCTCGGTAACCGCCGTGCCGGTCATACCGGCCAGCTTCTTGTACATGCGGANNGCGGAAATAGTTCTGGAAGGTGATTTGAGCCAGGGTCTGGTACTCGGCCTCGATTTTGACCCGCTCCTTGGCCTCCAGGGCCTGGTGTAGGCCGTCGCTATAACGGCGCCCGGGCATCAGGCGGCCCGTAAATTCGTCGACGATGATGACCTGGCCGTCCTTGACCATATAGTCGACGTCGCGCTTGAAGAGAAAATGGGCCTTGAGCGCCTGGTTGATGTTGTGGACCATGTCCATGTGGGCCAGGTCGTAGAGGTTGTCGACGTGCAGGATCTTCTCCGATTCGGACACGCCGTCCTCGAGGATGGACACGGCCCGGGCCTTCTCATCGATCTTGAAATGCTTGTCTTGGACGAAACGGCGGACGAGCGTGTCGATCTTATAGTATTGCTCGGTCGAATCGTCGGTCGGGCCGGAGATGATGAGGGGGGTCCGGGCCTCATCGATCAGGATCGAATCGACTTC
>PMCY01000279.1:1132-2605 GCA_003154255.1 Candidatus Aminicenantota bacterium
AGGTAGGCGGGCAGGGTGGCGACGAGCGTTTTTCCTTCGCCCGTCTTCATTTCCGCGATTTGGCCCTGGTGCAGGACGGCCCCGCCGATGATTTGGACATCGAAATGGCGCATGGCCACCTTGCGCCGGGACATTTCGCGGACCACGGCGAAGGCTTCGGGCAGGATATCGTCGAGGGAGGCTCCCTGGCCGATTTTCTCCCGGAATTCGCCCGTCTTGGCCTGCAGCTCGTTATCGGACAGTTCCTTGAAACGGGGTTCAAAAACGTTGACTTTGTCAACAAGAGGAAAGATTTTCTTTAGGGCCCGATCGTTATCGGAACCGAAGATTTTTTCGATGATGAACTTGACCATTGTCTATTTTTAGCAGAAATAGGGGAGATCTGTCAATTTGAGACGGTCCCGCGTTGACTCGCGAAGCCTATTTGCGTTAGGTTGGGGACACTGCCCATGACGTTATGTCCATCGAAAGAAAATAAATCCATCGCGGCCGTCGCCGTCATTGTCCTCGTGGTATTGATCGCCGCCTACGCCTTCCAATTGCGCAAAGATATGACTGATTTCGGGGTCTGCTATCAGGCGGGGCAACGGATTCGGGCGGGGGAGACCCTTTACCGTCCTTCCGACGGCCACTTGCAATATAAGTATGCTCCGCTTTCGGCCATTCTCTTTGCCCCGTTCTCCCTGCTTCCGCACCCCACGGCCGCCGCCGCCTGGTTCCTTGTCGATCTCGCGCTTCTGTTCGCTTGTTTCGCCTTGGCTTATCTGGCCCTGGCGCCGCCCCGCAGGCCGGCCGCCTTCGTCCTGGGCCTGGCCGTTCTCATCTTGGGAAAATTCATCGGCAGGGAGTTCGAGCTGGGCCAGGTCAACCTCCTCATCCTCGGTCTCATCTTGGCGGCATTCGCCGCTTTTCAAAAACACAAAGACGGATGGGCCGGCCTNNGAGAATGGGCCGGGACTCTTTCCCAATCGACGCCGGTCCTGCTCGAGGTCGGCGACAACGCTTCGCTTTTTGCCATTTTGGCCAAACACCTCGGCCGAGGACCATTCACCACGGGACTCTTTCTGGCTTTGGCGGCCCTGCTCGCGATTTCCGTCCTCTGGCTGATGGTCCGGTCACGCCGGGGAACAACGGCCTGTCCCGAGGCCCTTGATTGCGCTTACCTTCTCGTTCTCATTCCTTTGCTCTCGCCTCTGGGCTGGTATTACAACTATCTCTACGGCCTGGCCGCGATTGTCCTTATCCTGAATGCTTTCGACCGGTTGTCCCCGTCCTGGCGCCTTATCGCCGCCGTCGACTTCCTCCTGATCGGGGGGACGTTGCGTGAAGTCCTGGGGAAGACGGTCTTTCGCTTCTACACCCACCACTCGCTGGTCGCGCTGAATTTCCTCGTCGTTCTGCTCGTCCTGGCTTATCTGCGGAAGCGCGACCTAGCCTAAATAAATTTCGGGGGCAACCAACCTTTAATGTCGG
>PMCY01000279.1:2618-2884 GCA_003154255.1 Candidatus Aminicenantota bacterium
GTCGGAGTAAACAAACCGCGCCGGCAGGCTCTGGATATTGCCGTCGAAAAGCACGCCGCAAAATTCGGCCTTGCGGTTGATGACCGGGGAACCGGAGTTGCCTCCGATCGAATCGACCGTGGCCGTGAAATTGAGCGGAGTATCTTGAGCCAGGACCTTCCTCTTGGACAGGAAGCTGTCCGGAAGCTGGTAGGGGTCTTTGTTGCCGAATTTATCGGCCCGGGCGAACATCGATTTGAACGTGGTATAGAATCGAATGGGTATGC
>PMCY01000279.1:2908-4651 GCA_003154255.1 Candidatus Aminicenantota bacterium
GGCCGCCGCTTCGAAACCGCCGTCCAAAACTTGTTTGCGGAAGGCGGGATCCTTCAGCTTCGTCCTCGTTACCAAGTCCCGGGCCAGGTCCTCGGCCAGCTTATTGCCGAACAGCCACTTGACTTCGGTCAGCCCGCCGAATTCCTTCTGCAGCTGAATGAGGGAATCGGTCAGGTTGAAAATTTCCAGATCGTCATAGACGGGAGTTGCGGCCTGCATGCGGCGGGCGATGGCCGGGAAAGCCGCTTCGCGGTATTCGCGGAGCCGCGTCTCGTCGGGTTTTCCCCTTTCGGCCGAAAGACGGACAAGCGTCCGGGCATAGTTGAAATTGGAGCTGCTGAAACCGGCGCCGCCTTCGAAGAATCGGTACATTTTATAGAACGAAGCATAGGCCTTTTCGGCGGCGGCGATCTCGTCCCAGGCCGGGCCGTACTTCCGGGACAGCTCGGGATCGGCGGCGATCTGGGCCCGCAGGGCCTGCTCGTCCCGGAGCTTTTTACTCATCAGGGCCTTGTCCTGCAAACCGGACTGGTATCCGACCGTGGCTTTAAGGCTGTTTTCGATGCCGAAAAGCGTCCCCTGGGCGATACGAGCGGCTTCGGCGCCTTGCCGGCCGAAGTCCTTNNTAGCTGGCGATGGTCCAGGGATAGGCGGTGTCGCGCAGGAATTCGAGCTGGGCGATGGACAGGAGCCGGCCGGTCGAGCCGGGATGGCCGGAGGCGAAGACGAGATCGCCTTCCTTGACGCCGGAGCTGTTCCACTTGAGGAAATGTTTTGAGGCCAGGGGCTTGTCATTTTCGTAGATGCGGAAGAGGGTGATGTCCAGGTCATAGCGGGGATAAGTGAAGTTGTCCGGATCGCCGCCGAAAAAAGCCATGGCATACTCGGGGGCGAAGACCAGACGGACGTCGCTGTAGACTTTGTATTTATAAAGGTGGTACATCCCGCCGGAATAGAGCGTCACGACGGTGCAGCGAAGGCCGGTCTTCTCGGCGGCGTTCCGCTCGATCTCGGCGACGCTCTTGCCGCGGGCATCGGCCGCCTGGGCCGGGGTCATATCGGCCGCCTCCGCGCCGCGGACCTTGGCCGTAACGTCCTCTATCTCCTGCAGGACGGTCAGCTCCATCCCGGGGCACTTGGGCTCCTCGGCCCGCGTCCGGGCATAAAAGCCCGTTTTCATAAGGTCTCTCTCTTTGGTGCTGAGATTCTGGAGCGCTCCTTGTCCGACGTGGTGATTGGTCAGAACCAGGCCGTCGGGGGAGACGAACGAGCCCGAAGCCCCGCCGAAACGGACCGACGAATACATGACATGCAGGGCCCAATCATCGGTCATGGTGAAACCGTATTGAGCCTTGAGCAGGGATGCCGGCAAGCGATCGAAAAGCCACAGGCCTTCGTCAGCTCCGGCCGCCGCGCCGAGGGACAAGACCGCGAAAACGATCATCCAACGCCGAACGGAATTGCGCATGGTCTTTCTCCTTTCCAGTCTCCCCATCCTAGCATAGCGGCGCGAGGGCCTCAATCGGCGGCTCGGCCGGAGAAGAACGGGGGGAAAAAGCCGAAATAAACATTGCGCCGCGGTTTTCTTTATGATACCTTGTCCGTCACTTTATTATTTAGAATCCACGGAGGAGGGATCTCCCATGAGTCAAGACGGCAAACATCTCTTCACGTCGGAATCGGTCACCAACGGACACCCCGACAAAGTCTGCGACCAAGTCTCGGACGCCATCCTCGACGCCC
>PMCY01000147.1:0-19485 GCA_003154255.1 Candidatus Aminicenantota bacterium
CAGATGACCGTGGCGCAGCCGAGCGTCTCGACCGCGGGCAGCTTGCGGATGATGACGTGGCGCCTGACCATGCGCTGGACGCCCAGGGCCAGAGCGATCGTCACCACCGCCGGTAGCCCCTCCGGAATGGCGGCCACGGCCAGGCTGACCGAAGTCAAGAAGATGTCGATGACGCGGCCGCCCCGCAGGATGTTGACGCCGAAGACAAACCCGACCAGAACGAAGCAGGCCAGGATGATCCATTTGCCAAACTGCTCCAGCCGCTTCTGGAGGGGAGTCGCCTCGCGCTCCACGGCCTGGATGAGGCCGGCGATCCGGCCCAGCTCCGTGGCCATTCCGGTCTCCACGACCAGGGCCCGGGCCTTGCCGCCGACGGCGGCCGTGCCCATGTAGAGCATGTTGGCCCGGTCGGCCAGCGACACTTCGGCTTCATTTAAAGCCCGTTGGGTTTTCAGGACGGGGGTGGATTCGCCGGTCAGCGCGGCCTCCGCGACGGCGAAATTCGGGGTATGCCAGACGACCCGGGCATCGGCGGGAACACGGTCGCCGGCTTCGATCTCGATGACGTCCCCGGGCACGATCTCGACCGAGGGCAGGGAAACCCGCTCCCCGCCCCGAACGGCCCGGGAGAAGGTCGCCGCCATCCGTTTCAAGGCCTGCAGGGATTTCTCGGCCCTGAATTCCTGGATGAATCCGAGCAGGGCGTTCAGGATGACAATGGCGATGATGGCCAGGGCGTCGACCCACTCCTGGAGGAAGCCTGAAACGAGCGCCGCCGCGATGAGGACCCAGATCATGAAATCGGCGAACTGCGCCAGGAACATCCGCAAGGGACCCGCCCCTTTGGTTTCCCGGAGCCGGTTGGGGCCGAAGCGGCCGATCCTCAAGCGGGCCTCCTCCGGAGAGAGCCCGGTTCGGGAATCGGACGCCAGCGCCCGGGCGGCCTCTTCGGCTTCGAGATGCCACCAATCCGTCATATCTTTCTTTCCAGATCCTTTGATCTCATTCGGGCGGCTATTATACACCGAGGCCCGGCCGGGCGGGAACCGGAAATCCGATCGAAACCTGTTATAATATGTCGGCATTTCGCCATAATTCCTTCGAGGAGATTCCCATGGAACTGCCCGTCGATTCCTGGTATAGGGCGATTTTCGTGCGCAAGTCGCGCCGAAGCTATGACGACCGTCCGGTCGACCCGGCGGTCCTGGAGGGTTTGGCCCGCCGCTTCGAGGAGGTCCGCCTTTTTCCGGGGGCCCGGATCGGCGTCGTCGCCCGGCGGCCGGAAGCGGTCCTGCGCGGGCTCGTCGGCAATTATGGGCGGATCACCGGCGCGCCCGCCTATGCCGCTTTCATCGGCGATATCGTCTCGCCCGGCGCGCCCGCTGCGGTCGGCTACATCGGGGAAGCCCTGATTTTGGAGGCCACCGCCCTGGGCCTGGCGACCTGCTGGGTCAGTGGATTTTTCCGTCCCGCCGCCGTCCGCGCCCATCTCGATATCGCCGCGGCCGAGCGGGTCTACGCCGTAACGCCGATCGGCCACGCCGCGGACGCTTATACCCGCCGGGATCGTATTTACCGGGCGCTGGCCCGTTCCGATGGGAGAAAGCCGCTGGCCGAATTGGTCGATGCGTCCGGGCCACCCCTTGATCCCTGGCAGGCGAACGCCATCGAAGCCGCCCGCCTGGCTCCTTCGGCCGGCAATCGTCAGCCCTGGCGTTTTTCGGCCGGCCCCGGATTCGTCGAAGTCGGAGCCGCGGGGTCCCGCGACGACGAACGCTTCTCCAAGCGCCTGGACTGCGGCATCGCCATGCTCCATCTCGAATTGGGCGCCCGGGCCGCCGGAAAAACCGGCTCCTGGTCTCTGCTCGACTATCCGCGCGTCGCCCGCTATGAAATAATCGTTTGAGTTTCAGGCCGATCCGGGTATAATGTCTACTTCCTTTCGGGGAGTAGCGCAGCCTGGCTAGCGCACAGCGTTCGGGACGCTGGGGTCGTGGGTTCAAATCCCACCTCCCCGACCATTTTTCCTCCCGTTGACTCGGACAAGGGAGGGGTTTATTCATCATGTCGAAACAAATCACGATCCGTTGGCGGTTGGGCCGATTCAGCTGGCGGCGGACATTCACCGCCCTTCAATACCGCAACTACCGCTTATGGTTCTGGGGACAGCTGATATCGCTTTTCGGCAGCTGGATGCAGGCCGCCGCCTTCGGCTTTCTGATCTTCCAGCTGACCCATTCGACGGCCTTCCTCGGCCTGACGGGATTTGTGGCCGGAGCTCCGACCTGGCTGTTCATGCTCTATGCCGGCGTCGTGGCCGACCGCGTGCCGCGCCGGCGACTGATGTTGTTCACCCAGACGGGCATGATGATCCTGGCCTTCATCGCCGCCATCCTGGTCTTTCTGAATGCCGCCCGGCCCTGGCATATCCTGGTCCTGGCTTTCGGCTTCGGCCTGGCCAACGCCTTCGACGCCCCGGCCCGGCAGGCCATCGTCCAGGAACTGGTCGAGGACGCTGAGGACATGACCAACGCCATCGCCCTCAATTCGGCTATGTTCAACCTGGCCACGGCCGTCGGCCCGGCCGTGGGCGGATTGATCTATGCCGCCTTCGGGCCCGGCTGGTGTTTTGCCGTCAACGGACTGTCCTTCATCGCCGTCATTGCCGCCCTGCTGATGATGAACCTCCCGCCGTTCGCCCCCCGCGTCCACGTCACGTCCGCATTGGCCGACCTCAAGGAAGGCCTGCGCTATGTCGCGTCCCATCCCCTGATCCGGACGATCATCGCCCTGGTCGGCATCGTCACCCTGTTCGCTTTCTCCTCGGTGACCCTTCTTCCGGCCTGGGCGGTGAAGATCCTGCACGGCAACGCCTCCACGAACGGCTTCCTCCAATCCGCCCGCGGGCTGGGCGCCTTGGCCTCGGCCCTGCTGATCGCGGCGCTGGGCCGATTCAGATTCCGCGGCCGTCTTTTAAGCGCGGGATCGCTTCTGTTCCCGGTCCTGCTGATCGTCTTCGCCTTCATCCGCAGCGAGGCGCTGTCCTACATCTTCCTCATGGCCTCCGGATTCGCCTTGATCCTGGTCTTCAACCTGGCCAACGCCGCCGTCCAGTCATTGACGCCGGATGCCTTGCGCGGCCGGGTCATGTCCATCTATTCTTTCACCTTCTTCGGTTCGATGCCGATCGGCGCGCTTCTCGTCGGCACCCTGGCCCACAAGGTGGGTGAGCCGAAGGCCGTCGTCTTCAACGCCGCGGTCACGCTCATCTTCGCGACGGGAATTTTCTTCCTCATGCCGAAGCTGCGCCGGATGGCCTGATCGGGCCAAGGCTCAGCCGATCTCGAAAAGCTCGGCGAAAGGCTCGGCCAATCCGAGGCGGGCGGCGCTGTCGCGATTGACTTCCAGAATCCGTTCGTCGAAACCGCTCCCCCGCGTCCGGAGGTTGCGGGCCTGCTGGGAGCGATGGAAAAGAAGGAGCGTCCGTTTCCAGGAGGCCGCGTCCCCGCCGAAGGCGCACACGGCGTCCTCCCGAAGGCTGATCGTTTTGGGGTCGCGGAACAGGAGAGCCTGCGGCTCCTCCCGCAAAATCGTTTTTAGTCGAATCCACCAGGCGTAGACCAGCCGGTGGTCGGGATTGGTGTCGCGCCCATGGGGCAGAAAAACAAGCCGAGGCCGGAATTCCGCGGCTTCGGCTTCGACGGCGCAGTACGAAGCCGGATCATCTTTCAAATAACCGCCTTCCTTGACGGGCAGGCGCAGGAATTTCGTCTGCTCTCCACCCAGCCCGAAGAAAGCTGCGCTGTCGAGCTGCTCCCTTTCGCGAAGCGCCGCTTTGTCTTCGTCCGTCGGCGGAACGCAGCCGGCGTCGTCAACGCCGTTGGCGCTCGAACTGCAGACCAGGAGCCTTATCCGCGCCCCGCTCTCGTGGAGGCGGCGCAGCGTGACACCCGTCTCGTCGAAATCGTCCGGGTGGGGAGCCAGCACGAGCACGCTCAATCCGGGCGGGAAAACGAGAAGGTCGAGCCGCAGCGGGCGCGGCCCTTCAGGGAGACGCCACGTGCCGGGATTCACTTTTTCCCCTTGAGTCATTCGTTGAAGGTGGTCAGCGCGTAACGCCTCAAGCCCAGCCCTATTTTTTGGCCGTGCTCCAATTGAATCGACCAGTCGATGTCGTATCCCCGGCGGAAAACGTCCCGGCCGCCGGCCGTCTTCAGAATCAGATCGGCTGAAGCCTGGTCTACGGCCACGGGATCCGAAGAGGCGAGAATGCCGATGTCCTCGACGATAGAGGCCTCGCCTTTGGCCATGCAGTCACAGTCCTTGGTGACGCCAATGAGGAAATTGAGGAAAGCCGTTTTGCGCTTGAACCCCCGCCGAACGAGCAGGGCGTACTCGGCGATTTTCTCCTGAATGCGGCGGTAATCCTCGTCCCAGCGGACGCGGATGGCGCCGAATTTGCAGACGACCAGGCATTCGCCGCAGCCGATACAGCGGACATCGTCGATGGTCACGTGCCCTTCAGCCTGGACGATGGCCCCGGCCGGGCAATGATCGAAGCATACCCCGCAGTCGCGGCAGGATTTGGTCTGAACCCTGGGGTGGGCCACGGAGTGCTGCTCCAGCTTTCCGGCCCGGGAGGCGCAGCCCATGCCCAGGTTCTTGATGGCCGCCCCCATCCCGGTCTGAACGTGGCCCGTCACATGGGTCAGGGCCAACAGGGCATCCGCGCTCAGGATGGCGCTGGCGATTTTGGCTTCGCCGATCCGGCCGGAAATCCCCGCCGCCCCCTGGACGTCCCGGCCGATCAGGCCATCGGCGATGATGACGGGAATGTCGAGGACGTCGGGGCGGAACCCGTGGCTCCAGGCCAGCCGGATATGCTCCACCGAATTCGAGCGGGGACCGACATAGAGGGTGTTGGAATCGGTCAGAAAGGCCCGCGGGGTCTTGGCCCGCACGGCGGCGGCGATCGTCCGCAACCATTCCGGTTTGATGTAGCCTTTGTTGTTCCGCTCGCCGAAATGGATCTTCAAGGCGCAGAAATCCCCGGCCTCGAGAACGTCCAGGAAATCCAGGGCGGCCAAAGCCCGCCCCGCTTTGGCCGCCAGGATGTCCGGACCGTCCGCGCCGCGGGCCGGGACGAAGTAAACCCGAGCGGGCTCGATCGTGCTCATCGGGCCAGAACCGAGGCCGCGGCCGTGCGCGACAATCCGCCTTCGAAGGTCCGGCCCATCGACGCCAGCGTCTTTTCCACGCCTTCCAAGGCCTGGAAAATCTGCGCCTCGGTCAAATTGCCCATGTGGCCCAAACGGAAGACCCTCCCGGCCGTCTGGCCCAGCCCGCCGGCCACGACAACGCCGTTCTCGGCCAGCCGTCCCCGGAAGCACGTATCGTCGATTCCCTGCGGATAACGGATCACGGAGAGAGTATCGGCCAGACATGATTCGTCGGTGAACAAGCCGAAACCGAGCGCGCCCAGGCCCGCCCGAAGAGCGGCTCCGGTGCGGGCGTGGCGGACGAACCGGGCCTCAATCCCTTCCTCCAGAATGATCCGGGTGGACTCGGCGAAAGCCCGTATTTCGTTGACGCAGGGCGTCGAAAAATATCGGGCCGGGTCCTTCATGACCGGGAGCCACCGCAGGATATCGGAATAATAGGCCGGCACGGAGGCCAGACTGCGCCTCTTGGCCAGGGCCCGCGGCGAAAATACGTCGATGGCCAGGCCGGGCGGGGCGCCGAAGCATTTCTGGGACGCCGTAAGAACCACATCGATGCCCCAGTCGTCCATTCGCTCCGCCATGCCTCCGGTGGCGCAGACGCCGTCGACGATGAAAAGTGTGTCGCGGCCGCGGAGAACGTCGGCATAGGTCCCGACGGGCGCGCCCGCGCCGGTGCTCGTATCGACGTGGGTGCAGACGACGACTGTATAGGATTTTTCGTTCAGGGCCCGGGCGAGATCCTCCGGCCCGACGATCCGTCCCCAGGGACTACGGATCACATTATGGGTCAGGCCGAAGCTTTCCGCGATCTGGGCCATGCGGTCGCCGAAAAAACCCTGGGAAAGTATGAGCAGCCGGTCGTCCGGACCGGCCGTATTGAGCAGGGCTATTTCCATGGCCAGAGTCCCCGCGCCGGCGACAAGGACCGGCTCACCGTCGCGGCAGAAGACGATTTTTTTCAGGTTTTCCAGGGCCGTCCCAAGGTCCCGGATCATGTCCGGGCCGACGTGGGAGACCGTCGGGGCGGCCAAAGCGGCGAGAATTCGGGGAACGACCGGGCTCGGCCCGGGTATCAACAGGAGCTTCTCCATGGATCTTCCTCCAAGTGGTCGAAATCGAGGCGCTTATTCTAATCGAAAAACGAAGCCGGCTGCGCATCGAACTTCATTTTAGCGGAGAAAGACCGAAAATCAAACGGTCCTAGAAAAATGCCGTGTTGCGTTGCCCCTTGACCCTTTGCTATAATCCGCGCGTAAATAAACATCTACTTGGAGGGAGGTCTTCATGGGCAAATATCTCGCGATCTTCGGCGGCCTGGTGGCCATCGTCGGCGGCGGCGTTCTCGGCGCGCTGGTTTGGCGGCATGAATTCGTCATGCTGATCAAGGGCTGCATCCCTCCCTTTCTCTTTTTCGGCGGTCTGATCGCCCTCATCGCCGGGGTCAGCAGCATCAAGGACGCCCAGCGGACGAAGAAGCTCGAGGCCGAAGCCAAAGACGAGAAACCCGCGGACAAAGCCTGAACCTACGCTTCGCTTGGTTCAACTCGGCTTTGGTCTGATCGCGGCTTTTTTATCGTTCTACTCCACCATCCCCCGGACGGTGGAGCGCGCGTTCCTCGAGAACAACCCGGCGGTGCTGGCCGCATTGTTCTCGAGGGACGCCCCTCTGCTCATCTCGCTCCCTGAACCTGTGGCTTTTTCCGACATGGTCACGGACGAGCAGGCCTATTGGATTTTCGAACGGCTGTTCCGGTCCTTCCGGACAACCGAATTCTTCCCCGAATCGGACCGTCCGCCGGCCTTTGCCCGGGGCGCTTTCATCATCAAGAGCCGCTGGGCTCTGATCGATCCATCGACGAGTTCGCCCTGGGTCCTCCAGGTCTTCCTCCACATCCGGCCCGGCGCGTCTCCCCACCGTAAAAAGCCGCTTTGGGCCATCACCGAGATCAAGGCCGAAAAAATCTGAGCCATGGCCCCTGGACGGCGACGCCGGAAATGGACCGCGGTCGCGGGATTGGCCGGCGCGGCGGTGATCGTTTTCGGAGTTTCCTTTCTGCATTGGCCTTTCTTTCCCTCCGATAACCCTGACCGCAGCCTGCGGCGCCTGCGCCATACGGCCGCCGGCATCAAGGACGAATTCGCCGCCCTTTCCCGACACCAGGAAGAACTGCTGGCCCGCCTGGCCGCCCGCCCCCTTCCGGCCGACGCCAAGCGTCGATTCGAGCGGCTGCAGAGCCTGAACCTCGATGTCGATATCGAGGGCGCCGCCTTCACCGACGAGACGGGCCGTCCGACGCTTTGGCTTGGCAACGCCCTGGATCTCGAGGATGTCATCGCCGTTCCGTTGGCGGCGGGGACCGCTCCGCACCAACGCCTGGTGCGCTCCAAGGCCTCGGCCTATCTCGTCGGCTTGAGCCGGCGGGATGGCGGAGGGTTCGCCGCGGTGTACCGGCGCCTGTCCTTCACGCCGCCGTTAAAGTCACCCTATCTTGCCGAATATCGTTTTCTGAGCGGGAAATTCCCGGCCAATGTCGACCTGAATTTCTATGATTTCCGCGATCCGATGGACGACCTGGAGCGCTTCTTTTCGCGCAACAAGGACGAATTCATCGGCCAGGAACAACCCCGGGGGCGTATCCAGCAGATCTTTTTTCCTTTGCGTGACGCCACTCTCCGGATCAACGCCACGATCAAGCTCAGCTCCCCGGCTCCGGACTCCGTTCTGCGAGGCCGCGAGGACGCTTTCCGCCTGGCCGCGTATCTTCTTCTTTTGGCCGCTCTGGTTCTGGCGGGGGTCCGGATACTGGTTCTGACCGGCGGCCTGCGTCGGGCCTCAACCCCCGAGTGGGCCGGCTTTTTGGCGGTCCTGTCGGCCGCCCGGCTGGTGCTGATTCCATTGGGACGGTTGGAGTCCGTTGGGAGCCTTTCCATCGTCTCGCCGGCCTGGGCCGGCTTCCGGTCGATCCTCGAGCTGACTCGTTCACCCGCCGAATTCTTCGCCACCGCGCTCATCTTTTTTTTGATGGTCATGGCCGTCGCGGTTCGCTTGCAAGTCCGTCCCATTTCCCCGGCCCCGGGCCCGCGTCCGCTCCCCCGCCGTTTGGGACTCACGGTGTCACTGGCCGCTTCCGTCGCCGCCTATCCCCTGTTCCACGCCTTGACCGCTCATCTTGTCCATCATTCCAACATCAACCTCCTCGACTTCTCGCTCCAACCGTCTTTCATAGTTCTTCAGCTGGCACTGCTCCTCGTCTGGCTGGGCGCAGTCGTATTGCAGATCCTGGCCTTGAGGCGGGCCCGCCTCGAAGGGCCTTCGTTCCTCTTTCCGTTATTCGTTCTGGCCGCCCTGGAAATCGCCGCTCTCGTTTTCTTCGGCCGACGCAACGCCGGACTCTTCTTGCTTCAGGCCCTGGCTCTCGGCTCCCTGGCCTGGGCCTCGGGCCTTCGCCGGATCAACCGCCGCCAGGCCGGCATCGTGGCCGCGATCCTGGCCCAGGCGATTTTCCTCTATGCCAGCCAGGCGACGGCCACCGCGACCCGAAGCCGCATGCTGGCCTCGACGTTTCTTCGGAACAACATTCAATCCCTGGAGCCATGGGCCCGCTTCCTTGTGGATGAGTCGGTCCCCGTCCTCGATCGGAACGCCAAATCCATCGGCGCGTTCTTCCGCCGCCCTGAAACCAACCGCAACCTGGCCCGGGAACTCTGGAACAAGACGCTTCTGGCTAAATTCAACTGGTATTCCAGCCTGGAAATCACTACGCCGGAGGGCGGCATCCTATCCCGTTTTTCGCTGAACATCCCCAAGATTTTCCGACCTGCCGCCGGGCCCGGATCATCCGACCAGTGGTCCGTGTCCCGGGTCTCGGTACCGTTCATGGGCAAGGAAAGGGAATTTCTGGTCGCGGTCAAGGATTGGCCGGAAAACGGGGATCCCGGCGGCCGGGCCATCCTGACGCTTTCGCTCGATCCTGAGATGCTCTCCTTCCTCTACTCGGCCAATCCTTATTTCGAGCTGCTCCGGGTTAATACCATTCCTTCGCTGAACGCCTTCGATCTCCGTTTCGCCGTTTTCGACCGGGACGGCCTGCTTCTCTTTAATCCCTTCAAGATGGCCTCAGGCCTGCCCGCCGGCCTGAGGCGGAACGATACGCCTCCCGATCCCGAAGGAAGCTGGTGGCCCCATCAAGACAAAGGCCGCCGCTTTGACCTCTTCGCCTTCTCTTCGGAGAACCGGGTCTTTGCCGTCTTCGTCCCCCTCCGCAGCTGGCGGGCCCACGCCGTCGGCGTCATCAAGCTGGTCCTGCTTTACGGCCTGGCCCTGGGGATCCCGCTCCTCGGCCGAGCCTTCTTCAGCGCGCGGCGCAAGGGGCGGCCGCCGTTGTGGTCGTTCTCCGATCGCGTCTTTCTGTCCTTCCTGATCGTGGCCCTTGTCCCGCTTCTGATGTTTACCGTCTTTTCGCGGAGCTTCTTCGCCCGTATCTTCGCCCAGCAATTCGTGGAGAAAGCGGAGATCCACGCCGACCTGGCTCGCGGCGTCATGGACGATTACCTTTCCCTTCAGGGAGGCGAGCCGGGCGGGCCGACGACTCCCCCCGAGGACCTGGTCCTCCTGCTCTCCAATACGATCGGCAACGATGTCAATCTTTACCGCGACGGCCGACTGGCGGCTTCCAGCCGCAGGGAATTTTTCGACGCGGGCATTCTCCCCGATCTTTTGGACGGCGAGGTCTATTACCGGCTGCGGGAGATGAACGACCCCTTTGACGCCCAGGAGCGCCGCATCGGGCTGTTCACCCTGCGCACTCTGACCGTCCCTTATACGGGGATGGGGGCACGCTATTTTCTATCGCTGCCTTTCCCCTTCGAACGCCAGGACATCGCCTATGCCGGCCAAGAGCTCATTGAGTTCCTGGTCTTCATCTCCGTGTTCTTCATTGCCGTCGTGCTTCTCCTGGCCCGGGGAATCGGGGCGAGCATCGTCACGCCCGTCCGGCGGCTTCTGGCCGGCACCCGCGAGGCCACCCTGGGCAACCTGGAGATCGAGCTGGTCTACGACCACCGCGACGAGATGAAGACGCTCGTCGATGGTTTTAACGCAATGATCCGAAGCCTCAAGGAACATCAGCAGGAGCTGGCCGAGCTGGGTAAAAAAGCTGCCTGGGCGGAGATGGCCCGCAAAGTCGCCCATGAAATTAAAAATCCCCTGACTCCCATCCAGCTTTCCGCCGAGCATATCCTGCGCGTCTTCGAGGACGGCCGCGGCGATTTCGAAGCGGCCTTGCGTGAATCGATTTCCTACATTGTCAGCGAGGTGGAGAATCTCCGCCGCATCGCCCAGGAATTCTTGGAGCTTTCCCGCGAGCCGCTCCCCCGCCGCGAACCATTCGGGCTGGACGATCTGGTCCGCGAAACCGTCGAACCCTACCGCAAGCTCCTGGCCGAGCGCATCGTCATCAGCGAAGACTACGAAGGATCCGCATACACGCTGACCGGCGACCGGGCCAAGCTGAAGATCGCCCTGCGCAATCTCCTGACCAACGCCATCGAATCGATCCACGGCCGCGGCGAAATCCGGGTCCGCGTCGAAGGCCGGCCGGACGAATTGTCTCTCTCCATCGTCGACACGGGCGAGGGTATGGAGCGCGGCGTCCTGGAGCGGGTCTTCGAGCCGTACTTTTCGACCAAAGACGCCGGGACGGGACTGGGTTTGCCGATCGCCAAAAAGATCGTCGAAGACCACGGAGGAATCATCCAGGTCGCCAGCCGTCCCGGCCAAGGGACGTCGATCATCCTGCGCTGGCCGCGGGGCCGAAACTAGAAATTTTCCGGAATCTGTGGAAGAATACCGCCATGAACAAAACCCTCGTCGCCTATTTCAGCCGCACCGGAAACACGCGCAGGGTGGCGGAAGCCATCTACGGCGCGCTGGACGGCGAGAAAGACATCCGGACTATCGATCAAGTCGCGTCTTTCGAGGCCTACGATTTTATTTTCGTGGGTTTTCCCGTCCAGATGCACAGCGTACCCTTTCCGGTGGAACAGTTCATCAAATCGATCCCGCCCCGCAAAAAAACCGCCTTTTTCTGCACCCACGGCTCATTGCCGGGACACCGGCTCTCGCGGGAGGCCATCGAATACGCGGTCGTCCTGGCCACCCAGGCCAGGGTCCTGGGCACGTTCTGCACCAGGGGCAAGCTGTCCGTCCAAGCCCTCGATACGCTTGGCAAGTCCCCTGAACACCAAGAATGGACGGAGATGAGCGCTTCGGCCGGGACGCACCCCGACGCCGGNNCCTGCCGATAACCCGAATGCCCAGGAGTCATAAATGTTTTTAAAAATTAATCCTCGTCTCGCCTGCCTGACCGTGCTGGCCGCCGCTGCTCTGGCCCTGGCGTCCGCCGGACCGGCCTCCGTCGAATCGACGGCTTTTGACGGCTGCACCAGCCTGCTCGTCGGCCGGCTGGCTTCGGCCGACGGCTCGACGATGACATCGCATTCCTGTGACAGCGGCACGGACCGGACCTGGATGACCATCGTTCCCCACCGCAGGCATCCGGCCGGGGCCAAGGCCAAGGTCTATTTCGATCCNNAAAAGGGCCAAGGGCCCGGACGATCCCGACCGGATAGAGACGGGAGAAATCCCCCAGACGGCCGAGACCTACGCCTATCTCAACGCCGCCTATCCGATCATGAACGAATACCAGTTGGCCATCGGCGAAACGACGATCGGCGGCCGCTTTGAACTGAAAAGCGACGCCGGGATCCTCGACGCACCCGAGCTCTATCGCCTGGCATTGGAGCGGACCAAGACCTGCCGGGAAGCCATCCGGCTCATCGACGCGCTGACCAAAGCCTACGGGTACAACGATTACGGGGAATGTTTCACCTTCGCCGACCCCAAGGAGGTCTGGCACTTCGAGATCTACGGTCCGGGGCGGGGCGGAAAGGGCGCGGTATGGGCGGCTCAACGCCTGCCCGACGACGAGATCGGAGTTTCGGCCAATGCCGGCCGCATCCGTAAAATAGTCCCGCGGGCCAATGATTTCTTCATGGCTTCGGACAACGTGATATCCCTGGCCGCGGAAAAAAAACTCTGGGACCCCAAGAGCGGCGAGGCCTTCGATTTCACCTACGCCTACAATCCCGGCGGGAGGACCAGCCTGGCTTGCCGGCGCCGCGAATGGCGGGCCCTCAGCCTTCTGGCGCCGTCGCTCAAGCTCGATCCCAACGCCGAGAACTTTCCCTTCTCGGTCAAGCCGGAGAAAAAAGTCACCGTCCAGGATATTCTGTCCATATTCAGGGACGCCTATGATGGAACCCCCTTTGATATGACCCGCGGCGTGACGGCGGTCAACCGCAAGGGCGAAACGATCAAGAGCCCCCTGGCCGGTCCGTTTGTGAACAACGACCTGCGCGACCTGCTCAAGGTCGTGCGGGAGCGGACGATCGCCTCCCCGGCCGCCACATACGTGCAGATCACCCAGTCGCGCGCCGGACTTCCCGACCCGGTCGGCGGCGTCGTCTGGCTCGGTTACGACAACCCGGCCACCACCCCACATACCCCGTTTTATAGCGGTATTGAGCGCATGCCGGCCTCGTACATGGTCGACGGCCGCTGGGGTTACCGGGACGACTGCGCCTGGTGGGCGTTCCGCACCGTCGGCAAGCTGGCCAATTTCCGCTGGCAGGAGATGTCCAAAGAAATCGAGAAGATTTGGAAGCCGCTCGAAGACGGGATTTTTGCCGAGCAGAAGACCGTGGAGGACGAAGCGGTCGCTCTCTATAACAAAGATCCGGCCGAAGCCCGCAAATTCCTGACCGGGTACAGCCTCAAGATCGCCGAGCAGGCCGTGGCCGCCTACCGCAAGCTCGAACGGGACCTGTGGGCCAAGTACAACTATCAGTTCTGAAAGCACACCCTCGGCGGCGTTGACCCTGGAAGAAGGAATTCTGGTTTGACAGGGGGCCGACTGATCGTCTAAAGTGGATCGATGTTTATCCGAGGTTTTTTCCGGCTGATGTATTATGCTGTCGTGGCCTACATCATCTACTCCGTTTATTTGTTCCTAAGGAATTTGGGAAAACCCCGCCGGAAACCGCAGGAGCCCGCCCGGCTGTCCGGAGTCATGGTCAAGGATGAAGCCTGCCAGACCTACCTGCCCCGGAACGAGGCTTTGCGCGACGTGATCGACGGCCGTGAATATTTTTTCTGCTCGAAGGACTGCCGTCAGAAGTTCCTCGAAGAACGGAAACGGTCCGCCCCCCGCTAGCCATCCGTCCGCCGGATCCGGAACGAATCGAATTCCCCCGTAAAATCCGTCCAGCGGACGTCCACGGAATCGACCCGCCCGAAGGAAGGCCCTTTGCGGAGAAGCTCGACCAGCGATTCGAGCGCGCCGCGCTCACCCTCGGCGACCACTTCGACCCGGCCGTCGGAGCGGTTGCGGACCCATCCGGTCAGGCCTGATCCCAAGGCCCACCGCTCAGTCTGTCCCCGGAAACAAACCCCCTGGACCCGGCCTGCGATGAGGACGTGGACGCGCGATTTCACGGCCGCATTGTATCATGGGCTCAGCCCCGGCGTCCTGGCGCTTTTCCCTTGCATCGAAATCGGATCCCCTCTACGATAAGGTTGAATCCGATTATGAAAAACACCCGCCCCCTTGTTCTGAGCGTCGCCGGTTTCGATCCCTCCGGGGGAGCCGGAGTGATTCTCGACGCGGCCGTCCTGCGCGGCATGGGCTTCCGCATGGCGGCCGTCCTGACGGCGGTGACCGTCCAGAACACGGCCGGAGTGAAAAACGTTTATCCCCTGGACGCCCGTCTCGTCCGGGCCCAATGGCGGGCCGTGTCCGAGGAGGCCATGATCGTCGGCATCAAGGTCGGCATGGTCGGAACCGCGAAGAACCTCCGGATGATCGTCCAGGAACTGGGCCGGTATCCGGGCATTCCCCGCGTCATTGATCCCGTTCTGCGAGCTACGTCGGGCGCGCGGCTGGTCGATGCGTCGGCTTTTCCCGCCTTCCTCGACGGTCTGCGGGGGCGGGCGACGCTTCTGACGCCCAACCGCGATGAAGCGGGCCGGTTGGCCCGGCTGCCGGTGCGGTCCATCGGCGAAATGGACGAAGCGGCGCGGCGCATCTTCGAACGGTGCGGAGTCGCCTGCCTGGTCAAGGGAGGCCGACTGACCGGAACAGCGGTCGACGTCCTCTTTGATGGAAAGCGGTCGTATTTATTCTCCCATGCCCGGGTCGCCGGAGAGGTTCACGGAACGGGTTGTCATCTCTCCGCGTCGATTCTCGGATATCTAGTTCGGGGACGCGATTTGCCGGATGCGGTGCGGCTGGCCGCCGCGGCGACGCACCGGGCCAGGCTAAAATCCTATTCCGCCGCCGGCGGCCGGAGGCGTTTCGATCTCTAGTCCCGGTTCTGCCCGGCGGAAGCGGCGGGTTTTTCCGAAGGCCATAGCTCGGCCGCCCGTTTGATGATCTCAGGACGGAACTTCACCCCCTGCTTTTCCGCCATCCTTAAATTGATGTGGAGTTTGACTCCGGTCATGGATTGGAAGGGAATGCGCCCGGCGCTCTCCCCGCCTTTGATGCGGACCGCGATCTCCCCGGCCTTGAAGCCCATATCGTAGAAATCCCAGCCCAGCGCGGCGCAGGCGCCGAAGTGCGTCGATAGCAGAAACCCGCCGAACAGGGGGATGCCGTTGTCCTCGGCCAGGCGGCCCAGAACTTCGAATGAAGCGTTAACCGTGTTGTCGGAAATCTGGTAGATGGCGTCGACGGATTTGTTGATCAGGACCTGCGAAGCCAGGAGGACCTCGTTGGGATTGGCCACAGGGACCGCGACGATTTCCACACCCAACGCATCGGCCGAAGTGCGGGCCAGGTCCAGATAATATTCCGAATTCAGCTCGGACGGCGTCCATAGGGTACCGACGCGCTTGACCGCCGGCAGGACTTCTTTGATGAAGGCCAGCGTCTGTTGGATCGGACCCGTCGAGGCCACCCCGGTGACGTTGTCCAAATGGCTCGAGCTCGCCGTCCCGGCCCGAGTGAGATACGGATTGGCAACCGACGTGAAGATGATCGGGATCTTCTGGGTGGCGATTATGGCCGCCTGCAGGCAGGGCGTGGTGATGGCCAGAATCATGTCCACCCCGTCGCGGACGAAGGACTGGGCCGTTCTCTGGACCTCGGACAAGTCGCCCAGGCCATCGCGAACGTCAAGGCGGACGCTGATCCCTTCTCGGAGCCCGCGGGCGGCCAAGGCATCGCTGAAGCCGCGGCGGACGTCTTTGGTCGTCGGAGATTCGAGGAATTGAAGGACGCCGATCGTATAGGCGGCGCGGGGAGGCCGCGGACAGGCGGTCAAAAAGGCCGCCAGACCGACTACCGCAAAACAGCCTTTACGCACCTAGCCTCCTCACCCGGAAAATCATGATAGCGGATTTTCTCCCCCGCGGCAATAACGGATACCCTTAGGTATTCTTCGGGGCTCCGCCGTTCCGGCCGCTCACGACGCTCGCAACGCGGCGCCCGCGCCCTCTATGGGTCCGCCGCGCAGGTTGATCAGCGTCCGGCGGCGAAGGCCGCTTGCGGCGGCCTCGCCCCGGGCGTTGGACAATCGCGCCGATTTCCATACAATAAAGCCGCATGAAGCGCATCTGGGTCGGCACCGCGGGCTGGAGCTATGATGATTGGGCCGGGATCGTCTATCCCGAGCCGCGCGGACCGGGTTTCCATCCACTCCCCTTTCTGGCCCGCTGCATCGACATCGTCGAGATCAACAGCACATTCTACCGTCCGGCCACCGAGGCCATGGCCGCGTCTTGGGTCCGCAAGGTCGACGGCTTCCCGGATTTCCTCTTCGCCGTCAAGGTCCACCGGTCGTTCACCCACGAACGCGTGGCCGCGCCCTCCGAAGCGGCGGCCTTCCTGCGGGCGATCGGCCCTCTCATCGCCGCCCGCCGTCTGGCCGCGCTGCTGCTGCAATTCCCTTGGTCCTTTGTCCGCTCTGTGGAAAATGAAGCCTATCTCGAGGCGTTGTTCCGATTGTTCACCGGCCAGCCCCTGGCCCTGGAAATCCGCCACTCCTCCTGGAACGATCAATCGTTCTTCGAGTTCCTGCGCGACCGGCGCGTCGCCTTCTGCAACATCGACCAGCCGGTGATCGGAAAATCGATCGGCCCGACCGCCGTCTTCACCCGCCCCGATTTCTCCTACATCCGACTCCACGGCAGGAACGCGCAAAACTGGTTCAAGGAAGGGGCCGGACGGGATGCCCGCTACGATTATTTATATGCCAAGGACGAACTCGGGGACTGGGTCCGCCGCATCAGGGATCTGGCCGGATCGAGCGATCGGGTCTATGTCATCACCAACAACCATTACCGTGGACAGGCCCTGGCCAACGCCCTGCAGATCAAGAACATGGTCAGCGGAGAGAAACTGGAAGTCCCGGCCGGTCTGCTCAAGCAATATCCCCTACTCGAGGAGATCGTCAAAAGGATCCGGGCCGGCCAATTCAACCTTTTCGACGAGAGCTCGGACGGCCCGTCCAAGAACGGTGCGGAGTAAAACCATGAACTGGTGGGAAAATTCGGCGGCTCGTATCGTCTCGGGGTGTTTTCTCGTTGCCGGCCGCCCGGCCGAATCCTGGGTCCGGCGGATTGGAACGCCGCTCTTCGTCTACAGCCGGGACCGGCTGGTGGAGAACTATCGGCGCTTGCGGGCCCTGTTCGACGCCGCCCTGGACGTCGAGGTGCGCATTGCCTACGCCATGAAAGCCAACCCCTTCCCGCCCCTTCTCGAAACGCTGCGGCGGGAGGGCGCCTGGATCGATGCCGTCTCCCCGGGCGAGGTCGATCGGGCGCGCCGTTCCGGATATCCGGAAGACTGCATCCTCTATACCGGGACCAGCGGCAGCGAAGCCGATTTCCGCAGCGTCCTGGCCCGTCCCGGCATCGTCCTCAACATCGACGCCGTCGAGCAGATCGCCGTCATGCGCTCCGCCCTGGGCCGCGGCCGTCGCGGGACCGCGCCGCGGATTTCCGTGCGCTGGAACCCCGGCATCGGCAGCGGCTTCAACCCCAAGGTCATCACGGCCGGCGAGCGTTCCTCGGACGGGACGCCGATCAAGTTCGGTATCGAGGAAAGCCGCGTCCTGGATGCTTACGAAGCCGCCGCTTCGGCCGGGTTCCGGCCCGTCGGCCTGCACCAGCATCTCGGCTCGGGCTGGACGGAGGACGACTACCCGTCCGTGGTCCAGGCCGTGGACCGTATGATGGACATGGCCGGACAGGTGCTGCGGGCCGGATTCCCTCTCGAATTCCTCGACCTTGGCGGTGGGTTCGGCCCGCGCTACGCCAAGGCCCCAAAGCCGTTCCCTGTCGGCCGCTATGCCCGCCTCATCGGCCGGAGCCTGCGCCGCGCCCGCCTCGGCATCCGCTCGATCGCCGTGGAGCCGGGCAAATACCTGGCCGCCGATGCCGGGGTCCTCCTCCTGCGGGTCAATTACGTCAAGAAAAGCTACGGCAATCTTTTCGCTTGCGTCGACGGCGGCACGTTCAACACCCTGCCGCGGCCGGCCGTCTATGGTGCCGTTCACGAAGTGATCAACGCCACCCGCCCATCCGGGCGGCGGGCCCCGGTCACCGTGGCCGGGAACCTCTGCGAGACGGGCGATGTCTTCGCCAAGGACGCGATGATGGCCGTGCCCGAGTCGGGCGACGTGCTGGCGATCCTGTGCGCCGGGGCTTATGGACGAAGCATGGCTTCCGAATTCAACCTCCGCCCGATCGCCCGGGAAACACTTGCCTAGGATGTCCGCCCTTCGCCTGCTGCCCCTCGGCACGCCGCGGCCCGACGCCCGCCGCTTCATCGACGGCCTGATGGGCCGGATTCGGCCGGACCGGACTCCACTGGTGGAATACCTGGTAGACGCCGCGGTGATGAAGCCCATCCTGACCGGTCTGCTCGGCCGCCGCTGGGCGGACTACGGTTCCGACCGGGAAGCGCAGAAGGCCTATCTGGACAATTTCATCGTCTTTTGGTCGCGGATGGGCTACGATTTCGTCCGTTTCGAGCAGGGCCTGCCCTTCCTCGAAGGCCGCTTGGAGGGCGCCGACCGGACGGCCGCCGCGGGAACCCGAGCCTGGGCGGACGAACACCGGGGCGCCATCGGGTCCTGGGCGGATTTCGAGCGCTATCCCTGGCCGCGCATCGAAGAATTTGATTTCTTCCCTTTCGAATACCTGGCTTCGCATCTTCCCGAGGGCCTGGGATTCATCACCTGCCATGCCGGCGGCGTTTTCGAGCATATGTCCTGGATCCTGTCGCTGGAGGGAATGAGCTTCGCCCTGGCCGATGATCCGGCCCTGGTCCAGTCGACGGCCGACCGGATCGGCGGGCTCCTCCTTCATTTTTATGAACATCTGCTCGATCTGCCCAACCTGATTGCGGTCTTCCCGGGCGACGACATGGGGTTCAAGACCGGGCCCCTGATTTCGCCGTCCCATTTGAAAACTCTCGTCCTTCCCTGGCATAAAAAATATGCCGCGCTGGCCCATCGCCATGGATTGCCTTATTTCCTTCATTCCTGCGGCAACCTCGCGGCGATCATGCCCGATCTCGTCGAGGACGTCGGCATCGACGGAAAACACTCTTACGAAGACGCCATCCTGCCGGTCGAGGATTTCCAGTCCCGTTGGGGATCGCGGATCGCCGTTCTGGGCGGCGTGGATATCAACATCCTGTCCAAAGGCACGGAGGATGAAGTCCGCGGGCGGACGCGTCAATTGATCGAGACGTGCGGAGCGCGGGGCCGCTACGCCGTGGGCTCGGGGAATTCCATTCCCAGCTACATTCCGCCGGCCAACTACCTGGCCATGCTCGACGAAGCCCTGGACGTCCGGGTTTGAGCTTCTAGGCCGGCTTTCCGGCCGGCGGAGGAGCCGGCGCCGGAGGAACCATCGCTGGCCCCCCAGGATCGACCGCCGGAAAATGATCGATGAAGACGAACCGTTCGAACGGATTCCGCTCCGGCCGCGCCGTTTCCTCCTGGACCTGGTCGGGGCGAAGGACCGGGTTGATTTCTTCGGCCTTGCGGCCGAGGGCGATGACGGTGATGACCTTGTAGGCTTCGGGAATGCCTAACACCTCGCGCGTCTTCTTGGGGCTGAAGCCGGCCACGGGGTGGGCCACGAGGCCGAGCTCTGTGGCCCGCAGGATCAGAAACGCCGCGGCCAGCCCCA
>PMCY01000147.1:19559-30019 GCA_003154255.1 Candidatus Aminicenantota bacterium
GGGAACGGATCGGGAGGGCCTTTAAACTATAAGCATTTTCCGAGGCGCAGACAAGCCGCCCGGATGGGCGGATGGATGCCGGCGTCTCAGAACGACTTGAGGAAGGCGCAGTCGAAGATCTTGAGCGTGCCCGTCCCGTCGAGGCGGACCTCGCCGCGCAGGCAGCAGACGGGCGGCTCACCCATGGCCAGGCACTTGCGGTCGCCTATCCCCTCCAGCGTTCCGGTCTCGTCCTCGAAGAGAAAGAAATACTTGAGGCCGCCGCGGACCTCCTTGCCCCGGGCGTCGACGACCCGCACCACCAGGTCGACCGGCCGCCCGGCGTGCCGGCGCAGGTCCTTGATGCGCAGGTCCGGCCGCTGGCCCTCGTAGAGCGCCAGCGGGTCGGCTTCCGGGCTGAAGCCCAGCGACTCCAGGACCATCTTGGCCTTCTCCCGGGCGTCCAGGTCGGACGTCGGCTCGACGCCTTCGATGCCCTGGACGTAGCGCAGGACCTGCCGCGTCCGGCGGGCCTCGAGCGAGTCGAAAACACCGGCCTTGACCAGGGTGAAGAGCTCAGCCTTGGAGAGGGGGACGCGGGCCAGGAAATCCTCGAGGCTTCTGAAATCACCCGCCGTCCGCCGCTCCTCGATGATCTTGTCCGAAGTCCGCAGTGCCAGCCCCTTGATCGCGGTCAAGCCGACCCGGATGGCCGGCCCCTCGACATCGAATCCGTGGCCGCTCCTGTTGGCGTCCGGCCCCAGGATGCGGATGCCCATCCGCTTGGCTTCTTCGATGTACTCGGACAGAACATAGTAGCCGCCCCCGGCGTTGAGCACGGCGGCCATGTATGGCACGGGGTGATGGGCCTTGAGATAAACAGCCTGGTAGGCCATGGCCGCATACGAGGCGCTGTGGGCCTTGTTGAAGGAGTAGGAGGAGAATTTCTCCATGACCTGCCAGAGCTTGTCGATCTCGCCGCCCGTGTAGCCGCGCTCCCGGGCCCGCTGGGCGAAGCGGGCCCGCAGCGGGACGAGAGCCTCGCCCTGGCGCTTGAGGGCCCGGCGCAGGTGGTCGCCCTCCTCGGCGGGCAGGCCGGCCACCCGCTCGGCCAGTTGCATGACCTGCTCCTCGTAAAGCAGAAGCCCTCCGGTTTCCGGCAGGACGCGCTCGAGGAATGGATCGCGCAGCGTCCCGCGGCCCTCGCGGCCCCGCAGCAGGGCCTCCTTCATCCCGCTCTCGGTCGGCCCGGGCCGGATGAGGGCCAGGGCCACGACGAGGTCGCCCAAATCGGCGGGCTTCATCCGCCGCAGGAGGTTCATCATGGCCGGGCTCTCGACCTGGAAGCAGCCGGTCGTCCGGGCGCTCTTGAGCAGGGCCAGGGCGGCCGGGTCGTCGGCCGGCAAATCCATCAGGCCGAGCGCGGCCTTGGCCGCGGAGATGGCCGCCAGGCCCCGCACCGAGAGCAGGTCGAGCTTGATCAGCTTGAGGTCCTCGACGGCATCGCGGTCGAAGTGGGACATGAGGAAACCCTTGGCCGACTTCTCCAGCGGCAGGCACCGGTCGACGGGCGCCGGCGTCAGGATGACCCCGCCGACGTGGAGGGAGATCTCGTTGTAGACGCCGGTCAGGTCCGAGGCCAGATTCCAGATCTCGAGGTAGCCCGACGGCGGCGGCGACTTCTTGAGATGGGCCGGCTCGGCGAAAAGCGGGGCCCGCTTGCTCAGCGTCCGCGACTCCTCGGGCGGCAGGCCGAAGGCCCGGGCCGTCTCATAGAGGGCCGAGCGGGCGCCGAAGCACTTCAGGCTGCAGACAAAGGCCGCCCCCGTCCGCCCGGCCCCGTATTTGTCCAGGACGTAGGCCAGGACTTTGTCGCGGAAGCGGGAATCGAAGTCCAGGTCGATGTCGGGCGGGTCGTCACGTCCGGCGTTGAGGAAACGCTCGAAATAGAGGTCGTGGGCGACGGGGTCGACGTGGGAGAGTCCCAGCAGCCAGCCCAGGAAGGATGAGGCGCCCGAACCCTTGAGGTTATGCAGAATCCCTTCGCGGCGGGCGAAACGGACGACATCGTGGACGATCAGGAAATAGGGGGCGAAGCCCGATTTCTCAATCGCCGCCAGTTCGCGCAGAGCCCGCTCACGGGCGCTCCAACCCAGGTCGGGCCGGGCCCGCAAACGGGCCAGAACTTCCTCGCGGAGGGGGACGGGAAAGATGTCGGCCGGCAGGGGTGGAACGATGCGGGTGAAATCGAAAACACACCGCTCGGCCGCGGCCTGGGTGTTGCGGAAGGCGGCGGCCGCCTCCGGCCCGAACTTCTTCAGGGCCAGGGCCTCCTGCTCCGGCCCGAAGCGGCGCACGGCCCGGCCGAGGCGCTCCCATTCGGGCGGATACGGGACCTTGCGCTCGAAGGCCCGCAGAAGCACGAGCCGCTCGGGCGAACGGATGAATTTGAGCGGATTGGCCCAGATGAGGGGCAGCCCGTGGGCGGCGGCCAGGTCCCGGGCCCGGCCGAAATTGGGGAAGTCGGCGCCGACGAAGAGGTCGCCCTCGGCCGGACCTGATTTCAGCCGGGCCAGGAGCACCTCCGGGCGGGGCGACGCTTGGATCGTCCTCACATCCGCCGCATCTTGGGGGAAATTTGAGGACAGCGTCTGCACAGTCCTCGCACCCTCCATGGGAAAATGCGAGGGCAGCGTCTGCGCAGCCCTCACCTTCTCCGCAAGATGCGGAGAATATGAGGGAAGGAGAATGGTCACAAGGCCGGACAGGACCCCGGCGTCGCGGATCTCGCGGCGGTTGAGGATTTCCATCAGGTTGGCATAGCCTTCGCGTTCGCGGACGAGAAAGAGGAAACGTCCGCTCTCCGTCTCGACCTCACCGCCGAAAAGCGACCGGATGCCGGCCGCCGCCGCCGCCCGTTTCCACTTGGCCCAGCCGTAGATGTTGCCGACATCGGAAAGGGCCATAGCCCCGGTCCGGCGGTCCGCCGCCCACCAGGCCAGCTCCTCCAGGGTGGCCCCGCCCGCCCCCTTGCTGTAGACGGAATGGACGCGCAGAGGAACGAACACCGGCACTCCCTAGCGGGTGAGCGAGGCCGTCTTGAGGACGAAGCCGCGGTCGCGCTCGAAGGGATAGACGGCGTCGAGCATCTTCTCGCGGACTGTCAGCACGGCCCCGAAGCCGTACTTGCCGCGGACCGTGTCCACGGCCGCCCCCAGCCGTTCGGGCTTGTCCGAGTAGGCCTCGAAGAGCGGCAGGGGCCGGGCCCGGACGAGATCCGAGGCCTTCACCCCGACCAGCCTCAGGGCCAGCCGTGTGCCGTGGTAGAGCGGGAGGAAGAGCTCCTCGGCAATGCGGTAGATCTCGCCCATCTCCTGGAGCGGCGTGAGAAGGAGGCGGCGGCGGACCTCGGTGCGGAAGTCGGCGTAGCGGGCCTTGACCTCGATAACGTGGGCATAGCCATGGCCCTGGCGCAGGGCCAGAGTCAGGCGGTCGCAGAGGTAAGCCAGGTGGGCCAGGAGGAGGCGCTTGTCCCAGAGGTCCTCGAGGAAGGTCGTCTCGCGCGAGACGGACTTGGGGACGGTCGAGGTGACGATGGGCCGGCTGTCGATCCCGCGCGAGTGGAGATAGATGTCGTCGCCGCCCAGTCCGAAGATCGAGTGCAGAGTCCCCCGCGGAAGCCCCCAGAGGTCGCCGATCTTCTGGATGGCCAGCATGCGCAGGAGGACCTGGGTCTTGGGGCCGATGCCGGGCAGGCTGTCGATGGGCAGGCCGCGCAGGAAGCCCTCCTCCCCGCCTGGAGGAATCTCGAAAAAGCCGGCCGGCTTAGCCTTCTTCGTGGCCAGCTTGGCCAGGATCTTGTTGGGGCCCACGCCGACCGAGACCTTCAGCCCCGTCTCGCGCTCGATGCGCGCCTGGAGGGCCCGGGCGGCTTCGGTGAACGAGGGATAGAGGTGACGGCAACGGGTGAAATCGAGGTAGGCCTCGTCGATCGAGGTCTCCTCGACATCGGGGGTCGCCTGGCGGAGGACGCGGAAGAACTTTTCGGAGAAGGACTGGTAGAGATGGTAATTGCCGCGGACGAAGACGGCCTGGGGGCAGAGTTTGTAGGCGGTACGCAGGGCCATGCCGGAATGGACGCCGTAGCGGCGGGCCTCGTAGGAGCAGGTCGAAGCCACGCCCCGCTCGTGGGGCAGGCCGCCGACGATGACCGGCAGGCCCCGCAGGGCGGGATTGAGGAGGACCTCGACCGAGGCGAAGAAGGCGTCGATGTCGACGTGGACGATGAACCGCCGGGCGGCCGCCGGTCCGGACCGCGGTCCCGGAAAGAAGGGGATGGCAGGGGGCTCTGCGAACGGCGAGACCGGCGGGCAGCTCTCGACGGCCGCCCGCGCGGCGCGCGCCGCCGCGGCCCGGGCGGCGGCCGGACTGCCGTCCAGCCCGGCCGGCCCGAAGTCCGGCGCCGCGGCCTGGCGCCTCGGGGAGGGTCGTGCTTCGGTCGCAGCGTTCATGATGGTCCTCGCGGCTTTGAAAAAAGACAAAACGACTCCGCAACGTCGATTTCCCGAGTGTCGTCGTGTCCGGCGATCGCTCGCCGGTATGTCAAAAACAGTCTTTACAAGAGAAGGAGACGGCCGCCCGCCCTCTGGAATCTCGTGGGGACGATCTTCATTCGTCGTCGCGAGGAGCGGAACGGCACGGCCGCCTCCAAGGGAAGAAAAGGGGACATAATGGGCTCGCTCAGTACTTTCTCAGGACGCCGATGACCCGGCCCAGCACCCGGACGTTTTCGACCTCGAAGGGCCGGAAGGCTGGATTCTCGGGCACAAGGAAGGTCTTGTCGTTCTCGCGCCGGAGGCGCTTCAGCGTGACCGACCCGTCGTCGAGCATGGCCACGACCATCTCCCCCGAATTGGCCGAGCTGGTCCGTTCCAGGAGGACGTTGTCGCCGTCGTCGATGTAGGCGTCGATCATGCTCTTGCCCTCGACGCGGATGCAGAAGACGTTGCCCCGGCGGCGCCCGATCATCCACTCAGGAATGTCCATGGCTCCGCCGGAGAAGTCGAAAGCCTCGCGGGGCGTGCCGGCGGGCACGAGACCGGCCAGGGGCACACGGAAACGCCCAGCGTCCGGGCCGGGCGCCGCACCGGCCCGGCGCAACTCTCCCCGCTCGCGCTTCAGGTAGCCCTTGCGCTCGAGGCTGAGGACGTGCTTGAAGACGGCCGAGGGGCTGGCAATGCCCAGCCGAGCCCCGATCTGGCGGATTGTCGGCCCGTAGCCGTGCTCCAGGATGAACTCCTCGACGGACTTGAGGAGGGCTTCCTGCCGCGGGGTCATTTCCTTGCGTATCATGTTCACCATTTTGTTCACCATTTAGATAATAAGCGCGGACACAGCCTTTGTCAAGAGGGATTCCGCCTTTCCGCGGACAAAAAAAATGATCGGCGCCGGCCCATATCTGCGCTAATCCAAATCCCCCCAACAACTTGCTTGACACGCGGGAGGACCGCTATATATAGTATTACTCGAATGATGGCCCATAAATATTAAATTTTTCGGAATTCTATGCGACTAAAGTCATGAGGGATCTGGGGGAACCGGAGGAGGTCGTTTTCGAAACCACCATTTCGACGCGAGGAGACGCCGCGGCCAAGCCCGGGAAACCCGCTTCATCCAAGCCCCGCTTGTTGATCGCCGCTGATCCGGCCAAGCAGGCGGCCCTCAAAAAGACCCTGGAAGCGCATTTCTCCATCCAGACCGCCTCCAGCGCGCGGGAAGCCATCGGCCTTCTCGAGCGTCAGCCATCCATCGACGCCCTGATCGTCGACAAGGGACTCCCCCATTCCGACGCCGCCGATCTGGTCCGCTACATCCATGAGATGGTCCCCCGCTCCGAAGCAGTGGCCAAGATGCTGATCGCCGGCAACGGCGACGGCGCGGCTTCCCTGCAGGAAGCCTTTTCCGGCCGTGTCGACGAAATCCACGACGAAACGTTCGACGCGGCCCGGATCGGACGCCGCCTGCGCATTCTGCTGGCCCGCAAGTCCAAGGAAAAACGCCGCATCATGCGGGCCGCCCTGAAGAAGACGCCGGCGATCGAGGCTGACATCGGATTTCACGGCCGGGTCTCCGTGGAGAACATCGGCGAAGGCGGCATGTTCGTCCGGACGGTTCTGCCGCGCGACTACATCCACCCCATCAAGATCAATCTGCCCGGCGGGGAAACGATCCTGGCCACCGGCCGGGTGGTCCGCACGGACGAATCGGGCGGCGGCGTGGGCATCCAATTCCTCCTTCTGGAAGACGCCAGCCGCGAGGCCCTCCTGCGCTTCATTTCGGACTCCCAGATCGAAAAGGACCTCGACGATCTGCGGGCCAAATATCCCTTCCTCCGCCGCGACGGCATCGTCGCCTTTTCCGACAAATCCCGCATCGAGGAGCTCATCGGCGAAGCCGCGCGGGCGGGGACCGAGTTCACGGTCATCGAGGCGGGACAAAAGATCCCCACCACGCTCCGCCCCCTCGAAGTCGAAGCCTGGCATTTCGTCCGCCTCGGCGGGGAAAATCTCGACGCCAAGCTGAAGACGTCGGACAGCCTTTTCGTCTCCTTCCAGTCGGGCTACGCCACCTACACCTTCGAGACCCTCATCTACCGCATCGCGCCGGACGGTTCTAACATCGAATGCCTCTACCCGCGGGTCCTTTTCTATTCGGAGAAACGCTCCAGCCGCCGGACGGCCTCGGACGAGGCTCTGGAGCTGGAGATCACCCTGCCGAAACCCTTTGATAAAACCATCCGCGGCCCCATCACCGACATCAGCGAGGGCGGCGTCGGCTTTCTGACCGGCGACCGCGACATCGCCCTGCTCATCGGCACGCCTCTGTCGTCCATCCGCTTGATCCACGAAGGGCGCCTGGTCCGCGAAGTCCGCGGCGAGATCCGCAACATCCTCAAGCTGGATGAGACCGAGGGCGGCCGCATGCGCTACGGCGTCCAGTTCGGCATCGGCCGGCAGTCCATCCAAGCCTCGGAAATGCCCGCCCTGGACCTGGCCTCGGACAAGCCCAGGACCCGCGACACCGAGAAATTGCGGAATGGACCGCGGCGCCATTCCGACCTGAGCGAATTGGCCCGGCGCCCGCCCCACGTGCTCCGCATGGAGACGGCCCGGGGCGAGGAGATTGTCGGCTTGCTCAACACATCGTTGCCGTTGGACCGGGACCCCATCCCCGTCGTGATCATCCCGCCTGCCTTCGGCAAGACTAAAGAAACCCTTTTCGCACTGGCCCAGACCATAGTCGAAAACTTCTATACCCGGGGCAAGCCCATCGCCGTCATCCGCTACGACGGCGTCCGCCGCAAGGGTGAGAGCTACAAGGATCCCGACGCGTCCGAACCGCCCTACGAGATGATCCATGCCAGCATCTCCCAGGGCGCCGAGGACATCAAAGCCGTTCTCGATTGGCTGCAGCTGAATCCCGTGCTGCGGGCCAGCTCGGTCATCCTGGCCACGTTCTCCCTATCGGCCCTCGAGGCCCGCGTCCTGCTCCGCGACGAGACCTATCGCCGCCGGGTCAAATACTGGATCTCCAGCATGGGGACCATGGAGTTCCGCGAGCTCATGAACCGGGTCAACTGCGGGCTGGACCTTCTTGAACAATACCAGATCGGGATCGACCTCGGCGTCATCCCTATCCTGGGCAATCTCATCAGCATGGTTCCCTACGCCTCCGACGTCGTCCGGACCCGGGTGGCGACCCTGGACCAGGCCCGCCAGGACATGGCTCTGCTCGACCTGCCCATCACCTGGATCTACGGGGAGCACGACCACTGGGTCAAAGCCGAGTTCGTCCGCGATATCATGAGCGTTGAATCGGACGCCCCGCGGGAGGTCATCGCTGTTCCCCTCGGCCATAACGCCCGGACCTCCGAGGAGGCGATCCAGCTCTTCGGAACGATCACCGCGCTGTGTTACCGATTTTTCTTCCGGGACGGCATTCATCCCGTTCAGCCCGACAAAAAGGACATGGAAACCATGCGCCGGGCGGAGAAGGACCGCATCCCGGCCCGCAAGATCGAGAACCGCCGCTCTTATTGGCAGCGCTATCTCGTCGGTGACGACAAGCTCATCGGCTTCGACGTCATGGCCCTGTCCGACGACTACAAACAGCTCATGGCCGATCAGCTCCGGGCCTTGGATCTCCGGCCCGATGACCGTCTGCTCGACCTGGGCGGAGGAACAGGGAATTTCTTCCAGCACCTGCTCGAGTCGGGCCGCCGCCCGCCCGCCCGAGTCACCCTCGCCGATCTCATCCCGGCGGCCCTGCTCCAGGCCCGGCGCAAGATTGGCGCCCGTTTCCCCAAGCAGGTCGCCGCGGGCCGTTTCGACGGCCTGGCGCTTGATGCCGAGCTTAACCGCTTCCTGCCCGTCCGCCGCTTCCTGGACGGGGAAATCGGGCGCTTCCGCGACCTCGCCGACAGGATCGAAAACCTATCCCTGGAGAGCGCCGTGCGCATCGACGAGTCCTATACGCCGCGCCTCAACCGCATCCTCCGGGGCGAGGCGCTGATCCCCGAGACGGACCGCTGGTTGAAGGGCAGCTTCGATCTGCCCGAATACCGGGTCATCCTCGATTTCAACCGGGCCGCCCGCCACGTCCAGCGCTTGACCTCCGAGCCGCCGGTTTTCCGCAGTCTGAATTTCGGCGGCCAGGGCCAGGGGGCGCCGCACCTGCCGTTCAAAACCGCTTCCTTTACAAAAATCTTGATGAGTCTCGTGCTCTCGTATATCTTTGATCCCGTGGAGACCCTCATCGAGCTGAAGCGCGTCCTCGCCCCCGGAGGCCGTCTCGTCGTTTCGACCATGCGCCCGGACGCCGACGCCTCCGGACTTTTCACCCGGCTGGTCGAACGCATCGAAGGCAGCCCGGCCGAGGATTTTCCTGCCGAGCGGCCCAAGGCCCTGCTCCTGGAATCCATCCGCTCCTTCCTCAATGACGCCCAGGCCCTGGTCGAGCTCGAGGAGGCCGGAACCTTCGATTTCTTCGATCCGGAAAAACTGGAGGGCCTTCTCGATGAAGCCGGCTGGAGCGTCGCCGAGATCGTGCCCTCTTTCGGCAATCCCTCCCAGGGCTACCTAGTGATGGCCCATGTCCGGGAGGCCCATGGCTGAACGGAAGGAATCCTTCGAGGAGCGGCTGAACCGCGAATACGACCTCCGCCGCAGGACGGGCATCGTCATCATCCTCAGCGCCGTCCTCTATCTTAGCTTCCTGGTCCTGGACGCGGTCCACGTCCCCAAAGACCTCTTCCGGACGTTCCTTCTCATCCGCCTGATCGTCCTGGCCGCCCATGCCTTTCTCTTTATCCTCCTTTTGCGGATCCGTTCGGAGCAGGGCTTCGCCAACATCTGCATCGCCCTGACCGTCTTCGATTCGCTCGGCATCGCCGTCATGATCCATCTGCTGGGCGGCTTCTCCACAGCCTACGTCCAGGGACTTTATCTCATCATCTTCGGCATGGTCATTGTCGTCCCCCTGGCTTTCCGCAAGACCATCGTCATCTACCTCGTCATCTGGGCCAGCTATGCGGTCCCGGGGTTCGTCTACCTGACTCGATCCGGCGGGGAGGCCCGATCCGCTTTCACCAATCTCTTCTTCCTGACGGCCATTATCGTCCTGGGCTTCTTTGGCTCCTACATCATGGACGGCATCCGCCGCCGCGACCTGCGCAGCCGCCTCCAGCTCGAGGAGACGACGGCCAAGCTGCAGGAATCCAACACCAAGCTCAAGACCCTCGACGAATTAAAGACGCAGTTCTTCGCCAACGTCAACCACGAGCTGCGCACGCCGCTGACCTTGATGCTGGCGCCGCTCGGCCCGATGATCGACGGACAGATGGGCCGCCTGTCGGTCAAGCAGAAGGACATCGTCCTGACCATCCGCCACAACGGCCTGAAACTCCTCAAACTCATCAACAATCTCCTCGACCTGACCAAGCTCGAGGAGGGCAAGATGCGACTGCGGCCCAAGGCCCTCGATTTCGTCTATTTCGTCAACGCCCTCCTGGCCTCGGTCAAGCCCCTGACCGACCGCAAGGCGATCAAGCTCTACTTCCAGCATCCCTCCCATCCCCTGACCGTGACCGTCGACCCCGACCAGTTCGAGAAGGTCGTCCTCAACCTCCTGTCAAACGCCATCAAGTTCACACCCGGAAACGGCCGTATCACCGTCTATCTGGACGAGCAGGCCGAATCGGTCATCCTGACCGTCGAGGACACCGGCATCGGCATTCCCGCCAACATGCTCGATTCGATCTTCGACCGTTTCTCCCAGGTCGACGGTTCCCTGTCGCGGGCCCAGGAGGGCACGGGCATCGGCCTGTCGCTCGTCCGCGAACTCGTCCATCTTCACGGCGGCAAGATCACCGTCCAGAGCGAAATGGGCAAGGGCTCGCGCTTCAATGTCGAGATCCGCAAAGG
>PMCY01000252.1 GCA_003154255.1 Candidatus Aminicenantota bacterium
TACTCGCCTTCGGGGCAGGTACGGAGAGGGCGGGATTCGAACCCGCGGTACCCTTACGGGCACACCGCTTTTCGAGAGCGGCGCCTTCAACCACTCGGCCACCTCTCCGCCAAAATAACGGCGAAACGGGCCACTATTATACAGAAATAGGGCTAAAAGGAAAGACCCCGGGCGGAGCAGGATGAAGCGGACGAAGATCGACGGAATTATAGAAACGCCAACCTTTTACAGACAAAAAGTCTTGGCGATTCCGGACCTCAGCGGATATGAATCTCGTACATTTCCTTGGCGTCGTTGTATGCGAACCAAACAAATCGGCCATCTTCGACGTCGTATTTCATTCCAAGAGCCGTGGGGGATTGAAACTCGTGTAAAGGCTTGATAGGAAATCGGAAGGTCCTCTCGAGGATTTTTCCCCCAAGATCCATGACGATCACTTCATGTAAGTCGCCTTTGCTCGCCGCCGTAATGACATAGATTCGGTCATCGTTAATTTTGAAATTAATGAATGCAGGAAAGAAGAGGGCCGCAATGGGATTTAAATGAGACAAGCTGCTGTTCCAATATTTCGATTCCTTCCATTCCTTGACGATATCATCCACGAAGCTTTGGGGAACCTTTACTTTATCAATGGGGTGGCTGATTTCACGAAGGAAAAACCCGTTTTCGTCGAAAACCGAGATCGAGAGGCCCTTGCGGGAATCCGCGACATAAATCCTATCTTCATAAACAATGTAATCGCAATACTCTCGGATCAAATAAGCATCGGTCTTTCCCCGGGGCGCTTGGCTTCCCGGAGGGGGCGGGGGCCCCCCACGAAGTTCGGCAAATTTGCCAAAGAAGGGTTTCTTATTCTTGAGATCCTGACTATAAATGCATCCGAACGGAGTAGCAGCGGAACCATCCGCCTTTCGCTCCAGAGGAAATCCAACGAAATTCCGGCCGACGGGAAGAAACCGGTACAAGCTTGAGCCGGAGGGCGTTTCGAGCTGGTCACGATAGATTCCGTCCAACGAAAAGAACTTGATCCGATTGAAGTCTCCCACAACCAACCGATCCGGAAATACATTTATCTGGCCCGGACCCATCGTGAATTCTCCAGGTCCTTGCCCCCTCTTGCCGACTTTTTCTAGAAAGCGCCCTGACTTGAAGTCGTATACGAAGATGCTCCGATCATCAGCAACATAGATTCGTCCGAACCCGGCGACGATCTCCGAAGCATCCTTGATCTGAGGCATCGGGATGATCCGATCCGCCGAACTTTGGCCCGCAAACGAATGCGCCGGGAAAGAATAAACAAATCCAATGAGACACCCTAGAACGGAGGCATTCCGGATCGCCCAACGGATTATATTCATTTATCCCCCCTTATATGGATTCATTTATTAATACGCTGGAGAGAGGACGAATCACATAACCATGAAACGAAATCCGGATTATTTCGCTCGCCGTTCCGACGCGGTCTTCGGCTTTTATCGACTGCGACGGGCTCGAAAGAAATCCTTGAGAAGAGCGGCCGATTCGGCGGCCAGGACTCCCCCGGTCGCGGCCATGCGATGATTGGTCTTTTCAATGGGAAAGCTCAGCAGGGAGTGTACGGCGCCGGCTTTGGGATCGTCCGCGCCGTAAACCAAAGTCCGGATACGGGCGTTCAAGGCCGCTCCCAGGCACATGGCGCAGGGCTCGACAGTGACGTAGAGATCGCATCCCGTGAGGCGATAATTGCCGAGCTTACGGGCGGCCTTGCGCAAAGCGATCATTTCGGCGTGGGCCGTGGGATCGTTTCGGCGGATCGGTTGATTATATCCCCGGGCGATCACGACATTGTTCTGGACGACGACGGCGCCAACCGGGACTTCCCCCCTCTCGGCCGCTTTTTGTGCCAGGGCCAGGGAAATATACATAAAATGGTAATTCGTCGCGCCTGGGAGCAGCGATAATGTCGGTTTCATTGATGATCCAACCAAACAACTATTTAAGCTATTTTAGGCTATCAGGAAAATAAAAAGAACCTCCAACCTGAAATTCTTCATAGAGCGCCATTTTCCGTAAAACCAGAAATAACCGAAGAATACCCAGCGAACTGTAGACGCAACCTCAAACACCCGCTATAATTTAATGCCGACGAGAGAAGAAAATGACCACGCTCGAATGCTTATTCTGCGATCAACGCCGCCCTTTCGAGGTTTATGATCCGTTTTGCCCCGCCTGCGGAGCGCCGATGCTCGTTTATTCCTTGCGCACCCGGAAAACCGTCCGCCGCTCGGCCCCGACCGCGTCTGAGCGGTTCGCCGATTTCCTGCCTCTTAAAAAATATGATCCCTCGCTCTCCCTGAGTGTCGGAGGAACGCCGCTTCTTCGCCTCGGAAACGTCATCGATCAGTTCGGCCTTCCCGAAGTCTTCGCCAAAAACGAGACGGCCAATCCCACGGCCAGCTTCAAGGACCGCGGCACGGTCATCGCCGTCCAGAAAGCCCTGGAGCTCGGGATCAAGAAGATCGGCACCATCTCCACGGGCAACATGGCCGGTTCGACCGCCGCCTATGCCGCGAAAGCCGGCCTCCCCTGCCTGGTTTTCGTCAAAGAGGACACGCCCCAGGACAAGATCCTGGCCGCGGCTGTCTATGGCGCGATGATCATCAAGGTCCAGGGCGATTACGGCGGATTGTTCCGCAAAAGCTTCGAAATCGGCCGCCGCCGCGGCATCGCCTTCATGAATTCGGTCGATCCCTTCCGGATCGAAGGCTACAAGGTCACGAGCTATGAGATCTTCGAACAGCTCGGCGCCCCGGCCTTTCGGGCCAAGACCCCGGTGATGGTCCTTGTGCCGGTCAGCGCCGCCGGCCATCTGATCGGCCTGATCCGCGGTTTCCGCGACCTCCGCGATCTCGGTCTGATTTCCAAACTTCCGGTCCTCATCGGCGTTCAGGCATCCGGCTGCGCCCCCATCTCCCGCGCCTTTCGCCGGGGATCCGATCAAGTCGAACGATTTCCCAATCCCCATACGATCGCCCATGCCATCTCCAATCCCACGCCGCCGGGCGGAGAATTGGCCCTTCGCCTTCTTCGGGAATTCGGCGGGTTCATGATGGACGTCAGCGAGCCGGAGATCCTCCGGGCCCATGCACTCATGGCATCCCGTGAAGGAATCTTCTGCGACCCCGCTTCGGCTACTCCGCTAGCCGCAGTGCTCAAGCTCAAACGCCGTCGACATATTCTCCTGGGCGCACGGGCGGTCCTCATCGTTACGGGCTCGGGACTCAAGGCTATGGAAGCCATACTCGATCCCTCCCGGCTCGATATCCGTACGGCTTCCTTGGAAACCTTGGACAAAGCCCTCTGAATTAACTTTTTTCCCCAAATCACGTAGAATTGATGAGATAATAGATTGTTCCCGCCTCGACAGCGGAAGAAGGAGGCTCAATGCCGACCAATATGCCGACGTACGAGATTCGTATGCCGAAGATCCCCAAAGGCGCGATCAAGATCGGGGCCATTGTCCTGATCGCGGTCGTTGTGCTTTGGGGCGCTTTCTACCAGATCGCGCCCGACGAAATGGGCGTCATCCTGCGCTTCGGCAAGTTCGTCCGGACGTCCGAGCCCGGACTGCATTTTAAATGGCCCCTGGGAATCGAAGCCCTGACCAAGGTGCCCGTCCAGCGCCAGCTCAAAATGGAGTTCGGCTACCGGACGACCAACCCGGGCGTGCGCTCGGAATTCGCCGTCCCCGAGGAGGCCCAGAAGGAGTCGGTCATGCTGACCGGCGACCTGAACGTGGTCACCGTCGAATGGATCGTCCAATACAAAATCAAGGATCCCTACAAGTTCCTGTTCAAGCTGCGCGACGTGGAAAAAACCTTTCGCGACCTGAACGAGGCCGTCGTCCGGCGGGTCATCGGCGACAACGCCGTGGACGAGATCATCACCACCGGCCGGGCCCGCATCGCCGCCGAGGCCAAGGACCAGCTGCAGAAGCTGGTCGATCTCTATGAGCTGGGCGTGGATGTCAACCAGCTCATCTTCCAGGACGTCAACCCGCCTGAATCGGTCAAGCCCTCCTTCAACGACGTCAACGAATCCCTTCAGGAGAAGGAGCGCAAGATCAACGAGGCCCTGGCCGAATTCAACAAGGAGATCCCCAAGGCCCAGGGCGAGGCCGAGCAGGCTATCCGTGGGGCCGAAGGCTACGCCATGGAGCGGGTCAACAACGCCCAGGGTGACGCCAGCCGCTTCACCCAAATGTACAAGGAATACGCCAAAGCGCCGGCCGTCACCCGCAAGCGTCTCTACCTGGAAACGATGAACGACGTCTTGTCCAAGATCGAGAAGAAATACATCATGGACGGCAAACAGGGCAATCTTCTGCCCCTCCTCAACCTGAACCCGGAGGTGAAGAAGTGAAACCCCAAACCCGCAACGCGCTTTTCATCGTCGGAGCCGTCCTCCTCCTTTTCGTCCTGCTCGACGCGATCTACATCGTGACCGAGACCAACCAGGTCATCATCACCCAGTTCGGCGAACCGCGGGGCGGCGCCGTGACCAAGCCGGGTGTCCACTTCAAGACGCCCTTCATCCAAAAAACCAACTTCTTCGAAAAACGCTGGCTGGAATGGGACAGCGACCCGACCCAGATCCCGACTCGGGACAAAAAGTACATCTGGGTCGAGACCTACTGCCGCTGGCGCATCAGCGACCCGCTCGTCTATTTTCAACGGGTCGGCGACGAGCGCGGCGCCCAGTCCCGCCTCGACGACATCGTCGACGGCGTGACCCGCAACATGATCGCCAAGTACGACCTCATCGAAATCGTCCGCTCCTCCAACCGGGCCTTTGAGATCTCCGAGGACGCTTCCATGTTGGACATTTCCGAGGTGGCGACCAAGATCCAGACGGGACGGGAAAAAATAAGCCAGACCATCCTGGCCGAGGCGGACAAGATCACCCCCCAATTCGGCGTCGAGATCCGCGACGTCCGTATCAAAAGGGTCAACTACGTGGACGAGGTCCAGCGCAAGGTGTTTGACCGCATGATCGCCGAACGCCAGCGCATCGCCTCCAAGTACCGGTCCGAGGGCGACGGCAAGAGCGCCGAGATCCGCGGCCAGAAGGAGCGGGAGCTGAAGAAGATCCAGTCCGAAGCCTATCGCAAAGCCCAGGAGATCAAGGGCAAGGCCGACGCCGAATCCACCAAGATATACGCCTTGGCCTACAACCTCGATCCGGAATTCTACCAGTTCATGAAGTCGCTCGATTCGTACAAGACGAGCCTGACCAAGGAAACCTGGATGTTCCTGAGCACGGATAGTGAGTTCCTGAAGTACCTCAAGGACAGCGGAATCCGGTAATATTTAGGGGTCGCGTCTACAGTCCGCCACTTTTTTCGGAATTTCTTTGCTCGAATCGAGTCCTCTCCGAAAAAGTAGCGAACTGTAGACGCGGCCCCGTTTTTTAATCCAGAAATTCCATCAGCCGGGCCCGGTTCGGGAAGAGGGCCGGCGTCCCGCCGGTGTGGAAGAAGACGATCTTGTCCGTGGGCTTGAAAAAGCCCTTGGCGATGAGATCGAGCATCCCGATGAAGGCCTTGGACGTGTAGACGGGATCGAGGACGATGCCCTCGCGGGTGAAGACCCGGCGGATGACTTCGGCCACTTCCTTATTCACGATGCCGTATCCCTCGCGGATATACTCATCAAAAACGAGGACGTCTTCGCGCATGGCCACCGGATCGAGCTTCAATTCGTTTTCCAGCGCTTCGGTGATGTCCCAGACGATCTGGGCAAATGGTTCCTTTTCGTCCGATACGCTGATCCCCACGACGCGCGTTTGGGGAGCCAAGGCTTTGGCCCCGACCAGCAGCCCGGCCTGGGTGGCGCCGGAGCCCGTCGAATGGACGATGGCGTTGGGCGAGAATCCGGCCGCCTGCGTCTGGGCCAGCATCTCGGCGAAGGCGTCGACGTAAGACACTGCGCCCAACGGCCGGTCCATGTCGGCCGAGGGCATCGAGCCGCCGACGGGGGCGATATAGGTCTTTTTTCCCAAAGCGTGATATTCGGCCGCTGCTTCGTTGGCAGCCGCCAAAGCGAATTCCTGGGTGACGATCTTGCCCTTGGCCGCTTCCCTGTAGCGGATCTCGGCCCCCAGAATGCGGTCCAGAAGAATATTCCCATCCGGTTCGGGCGGGAGATCATACGTCTTAAACAAGACGAGCACGGGTTTGATGCCGTACCGGGCGCAGGCGGCGGCCGTCTGCATGGCCCAATTCGACTGCAGGCTGGCCCAAGTCACCAGGACCTCGGCCTTCTTGGCTAAAACATCCGGCAGAATGTATTCCAGTTTGCGCGATTTATTTCCGCCGAAGGCGATGCCGGTCAGATCGTCACGCTTGATCCAGATCTCCGGGCCGCCCAGCTCGGCCGTTATCGCGGCCAGCTTGCGCATCGGCGTCGGCCGATGGATCAGCTCGATCCGCGGATAGGAAGCGATTCTATGGAGCAGTTTTTCACGCATGGTCTCGTTCTCCTAATCGGGTGCGTAGCATTCTTTCGCCGACAGCACGCGGCGCAGGCTTTTATCCGTCGACCAGAGGGGAATGCCCTTGGTTTTGGCCGCGGCGGCCAGAAAAGCGTCGATCAATCCCAATCCCGACGATTTCCAGGAATGTTCCCCGGACAGACGCCCGGCGCGGATCCAAAGCCCGGCCTCGTCGATTTTAGGGAGAGCTTCCCAATATTTGATGATGAATTCGCGCTCCGATCGGTTCCTCGCGCCCTGCAGAAGCTCACCGAAAACGCATTCGACTGCGACGATCCGCTCTTCTTCGATCAGATTCCTCAACTGTTCAAAAACAGGTGAATGGACCCGGAAAAACTCGATCCAGACGGACGTGTCGACGAGGATCATCGGTTCCGGTTCGCGGACCGCAGAGACGAGGCGCTGACGCCGTCCCCGAAATCAAGCGGATGCTTTTCCAGGTCGGCATTGAGCTCACGGAGCTTTCGTGCGGCCAGCCATTCCCGGAGCGCGCCGACCAGGCTTTCAGTCAGGTTGCGTCCCGTGGAATATCGCTTGATTTCCTGGACGAGATCATCCGGCATCAACGCGGTCACTTTCATAC
>PMCY01000241.1 GCA_003154255.1 Candidatus Aminicenantota bacterium
TGGATTCATGGAACACTCCCGTTTCCGGTTTGGATGTTTCTCCCGATGCTTCGGAAGCATCGGGGCGAACAACGCGTCTTCTGCGGGACGCAGGTAGAGCATAGCAGTTTTGCCCGTTGTGTCAATTGAAGCGGAAACGGATGCCCCTTCTCGATAGAACGCACTTTTTCTGGTCTCATCGGAAAGGGAAATAGGCGAGGTTGGAAAGTGAGTCGATGATCATTTTAATCACTTGCCGCGGAAAGCCGTTGACCGCAGGAATTTTCTTGGGTAACATGTTTTCACATACCGTCCGCTTTCGTTTGGCCAAAGAAATCTGACGTCCGGGAAGCGGACGGATTCCAGCGGCTTTAATTCCGGTAGACATTGTGGTCTAATCGACGGCGGAAGGAAATCCCCAAAGGGTGGAGGATCCATGAAACGGCGTCTTCTTCTCCTCTTACTTTTCCTGGCCTGCGGCCTTCCTTGGCTGAGGCCTCAATCCGCTCCGCCGCTCACGGACCGGCAGAGAGCCTGGCTGGCCAAGGCCGAGCGGCACGAAAAAAACGGCTGGATCTATCTTCATATCGCGGGTGGTCCCCGGGAGCGCGGCTTCCAACACGGCTATCTCCTGGCCAAGGACATCGCCGAAGGCGTGCGCATCCAGCGCCGGGTGTGGGAATACCAGAGCGCCATGCCGTGGAGCTGGCTGGTCGATAAAGCGGCGGCGTTGTTCAAGGGGAAAATCGACTCCGAAAACGCGGCCGAGATCGACGGCATCATCGAGGGGATGGCCGCGGCCGGGACTGCGATGGGCCGCGACGATCTCATCGCCTACAACGGTTCGTCCGAGCTCGTCGGTTATTGGTGGCCGAGCGTCAAAGATACGATTGCGCCCAACGCGCCCGAGCGGTCCAAGCAATCCTGCAGCTCGTTCATCGCCACCGGAAAGATGACCGCCGACGGCGGGATCGTCCTGGGGCACAACACCTGGAGCGATTACTGCTACGCGGTATCCAATGTCATTTTGGACATCCTCCCGGAGCACGGCCATCGCATTCTGATGCAGGCCAGTGCCGGCTTGATCCACAGCGGCACGGATTTCTTCATCACCGACGCGGGGCTGGTCGGCTCGGAGACCACGATCGGCGGCTTCACTCCTTTCGACCCTAAAGGCACGCCCGAATTCACCCGCATGCGCCGGGCCACCCAGGACGCCTCCTCAATCGATGAGTGGTGCGCCATCATGAAGAAAGGCAATAACGGGGGCTACGCCAACGCCTGGCTCATCGGCGACGCGAGGACGAACGAAATCGCGCGCCTGGAGCTGGGCCTCAAATACGTCGGTTTCGAGCGGACCAAGGACGGCTGGTTCGCCGGATCCAACGTGGCCGAAGACCTGCGGATCCTGCGGTTCGAGACCAAGACCCAGGAGACGAACATCAAGAACGCCGACATCGCCCGGCGGGTACGGTGGAAACAGCTGCTTAAGGAGAATGCCGGGCGGATCGACCGGGATCGCGCCGAGGCCTTTCTGGCCGATCACTTCGACACCTATCTGAACCGGGATGTGCCGAGCATTCGGACGATTTGCGGCCATGGGGAGCTCGACGCCCAGGCTTCGGGCGTCGACGAACCGTTCCTGCCCCTCGGCGCCTTCGATGGCAAGGTCGTCGATTCGGCTCTGGCCAAGGACATGTCTTTCCTGGCCCGCTGGGGATCCTCCTGCGGGCGGCCTTTCGATGCGGCCGGCTTTCTCTCGGCCCATCCCCAGTATGAATGGATGACCGGGTTGATCAAAGACCGTCCCTCCCAGCCGTGGACGGCGTTCAAGGCCGGCGAGCGTTGAGCGGCCGGGGTTGCCTCATGCCCGCACGGAAAATAATCATGCGGCGCGGAATGGCGATGTTCGCCTTGATCCTGCTGGCCGGAGGATGCCTGTCCTGCTGGAGGCGGGGATCGCAGGCGCCGGCTTTACGACCCGTGCGTTTGAGCTGCGAGTCGCTGGCCGATCCGCAGGGCATCGATGTCCGGCGGCCGCGCCTGAGCTGGATCCTGGAAGCGGCTACGCCTCCCGTCCGCGGCCAACGCCAGACGGCCTATCAAATTCTCGTGACTTCATCCNNATCATCTACGCGGGCCGACCGCTTCTCTCCGGCCAACGCTGCCGCTGGAAGGTTCGGATCTGGGATCAGGACGGTGCTACGACGGAATGGAGCGAACCGGCTTCCTGGTCCATGGGCCTCCTCGACGCGGCCGACTGGCGCGGGCGCTGGATCGGCCTGGATGAGGCGGCTTCGGCGCCCGACGAGAAGCGCCGCCTGAACGCGCGCTATCTCCGCCGCGAATTTGACTGTGGCAAAGAAATTGATCAGGCCACGGTCTTCATGTCCGGGCTCGGCTTGAACGAGCTCTTCCTCAACGGCCGGCAGGTAGGGGATCGGGTCCTGTCGCCCGGGCTCACCGAGTACGACAAGCGGGTTTTCTATGTTTCCTATGACGTGAAGCCCCAACTGACCCGGGGAACGAACGCGATAGGCGTCATCCTGGGCAACGGCCGCTTCCATGCGCCCCGGACCAAGGTCCCGGCGCCGACTCGCGATTACGGCGTCCCGCGCCTTCTTTTTCAATTGGCGATCCGTTACACCGACGGTTCGTCCGAGACGATCATCAGCGACGGCTTATGGAGAGTGACCGACAAAGGTCCTCTCGGCGCCAACAACGAGTACGACGGCGAGGAATATGATGCCCGCCGCGAGATGGACGGCTGGGACAGGCCCGGATTCAATGCCGCGGCCTGGAGGCCCGTTGACCTCCTTCCGGCTCCCACCGGAGTCCTGGCCGCCGAAATGATCGAGCCCATCCGGGTGATCGAGAGCCTGGCGCCGACCGCCGTGACGAACCCCAAGCCGGGCGTGTATATCTTCGACATGGGGCAGAACATGGTCGGCTGGTGCCGTCTCCGCGTCCTGGGTCCGGCCGGAACCGAAGTCCGGCTCCGCCATGCCGAGACCCTCAAAGCCGACGGCATGCTTTATCTTGATAATCTCCGGAGCGCCCTGGTCACGGATATGGTCACGCTGAAAGGCGGCGCCGAAGAGGTTTACGAGCCCCGCTTTGCCTATCACGGGTTCCGTTTCGTCGAGCTGACCGGATTCCCGGGCGTTCCGACGCGGGACGCCCTCGTGGGCCGGGTCGTCCACGATGACGTCCGGCCGGCGGGCGAATTCGTCTGTTCCAACCCTCTGCTCAATCAGATCCACGCCGCCATCGTCTGGGGCGCGCGAGGCAATTACCGTTCAATTCCCACCGATTGTCCCCAGCGCGATGAGCGTCAGGGCTGGCTCGGAGACCGCTCGGCGGAATGCCGCGGTGAGGCCTATGATTATGACCTGGCCGCTTTCTATGACAAGTGGCTGACGGACATGGCCGACGAGCAAAAAAATAACGGCAGCATTCCCGACGTCGCGCCGGCTTATTGGGCCTTCTACAACGACGGCATCGTCTGGCCCAGCTCGTTTATCATCATCCCCCACATGCTCCAGGACCTCTATGGCGATTCGCAAACGCTGCGCTCGCGCTATGCGGCGATGCGCCGATGGACCGACTATATGGCCGGTTTCCTCGAAGACGGGCTGATGCCGCGCAATACTTACGGGGATTGGTGCGTGCCGCCCGAATCTCCCGAACTCATCCACGCCAAGGACCCCCGCAGGCTGACCCGGGGCGAACTGGTCAGCACGGCTTATTTTTTTTACGATCTGAGCTTGATGGCCAGGAGCGCGGAACATCTCGGTGAAATGGCCGATGCCGCCCGCTTCCGGACCTTGGCGGCCGCGGTCAAAACGGCCTTCCACCGCCGCTACTTTGATGCGGCCGCCGGCTATTATGACAACGGCACGCCGACGTCCTGCGTTCTTCCGCTGGCCTTCGGCATGGTCCCGGAGGAGGCCCGGGCCGGCGTCTTCCGCCGCCTGGTCGAAACGATCGAGATCGAGAACCACGGGCACATCGGCACCGGACTGGTCGGCGGACAATGGCTCATGCGCGTCCTCTCGGACAACGGACGGGTGGATTTGGCTTACTCCATTGCCACGCAGACGGATTATCCTTCCTGGGGCCACATGATCGCCAAGGGCGCGACGACGATCTGGGAGCTGTGGAACGGGGACACCGCCGATCCGGCCATGAATTCGGGCAACCACGTCATGCTGATCGGCGATTTGAATATCTGGATGCACGAGGTTCTGACCGGCATCCGTCCCGATCCCGAAGCGCCGGGATTCAAGAGGTTCATCATCCGGCCCGTTCCCGTCGGCGACCTGGCGTGGGCCAAGGCGCGCTATCAATCCGTCCGCGGCGAAATCCGCTGCGGCTGGACGCTCGAGGGCGATCGGTTGACCCTCGATATCGTCGTTCCCCCGAACACGAAGGCCACGATTTATGTCCCGGCCGCAAAGGCGGCTTCCGTTCGGGAGAGCGGGTTGCCCGTCATGAATGCCCGGGGCCTGAAATTTCTAGGCGCGGAAGATGGCTGCGCCGTTCTGGCCGTCGAATCGGGAGCCTATCAATTTGTATCGACGATGCCGACGGCGCGTATGATAAAATAGTGCCATGAACGGCCAACACCATCCTCTCAGCCTGGACGCCATCCGGAAATTACGCAAACCCACGCGCAACGTCAACGAAGCGCATTCAGAGAAACTGACCCGCTTGGAACGCTTCGCCGTCTGGATCACGAAGCACATCGGCTCCATGGGATTTTTCCTCGTCATCCTGACCTGGACGATCCTCTGGCTCACCTGGAATACCCTCGGGCCGCGTCCGATGCGCTTCGATCCCTACCCGGCCTTCGTCTTCTGGCTCTTCATCTCCAACATGATCCAGATCTTCCTCATGCCTTTGATCATGATCGGGCAGAACCTGCAGGGCCGGCATACCGAGATGCGGGCTGAAGCCGACTACGAAGTCAACACCCGGGCGGAACGGGAGATCGAGACCATCCTGCAGCA
>PMCY01000253.1 GCA_003154255.1 Candidatus Aminicenantota bacterium
ATTGAAGCCAAAGCTCGGGAACAAATTGATTATTGTAGAGACCGCTTGAAGGACAATGCAAAAAGATAATCTGCTGTTTATCTCCTGCTTTGGCTCAGATTCCAAGGCCATTTCAAGTGGAGTTGGCGACCTTGGCGCCAGCGCAGCCCTCCTTTTAACCGTTTGAGACAAAATAGGATCAATAAAGCCTTTATTATCTGGTTCAGCGGCTTTTTTTTGAGTATACTATTCGCCAACGTCTCTTAAGGAAAAACCCGTGGCCCGACTGTACGAATATCAGAGCAAAGCCCTTCTCAAAGAAGGCGGCATCCGCGTTCCCGAAGGCGGCGTGGCCTTCACGGCGGACGAGGCCAAGGCCTTGGCCGCCAAGATCGGCAAGCCCGTCGTCCTCAAAATGCAGGTCTGGNNAGACGCCCGAGGAAGCCTTCGAGAAGGCCAAAGAGCTTCTCGGCCGGCAGGTTAAGAATTACGTCGTCGACCGCATCCTGGTCGAAGAGAAGCTGCCCATCCGCTCGGAATTCTTCGCCGGTTTGGTCATGGACGACGCCCGCAAGTGCCCGCTCCTCGTTTTCAGCTCGGTGGGCGGATCCGGCGTCGAAGAGATCGCNNTGACCAAGCTATTCCAAGTGGCACGCAGATATGACGCCCGCTCGGCCGAAATCAATCCGCTTGTCCTGACCGAGGACGGCAGCGTCTACGCCGCCGACTGCCATCTCGTCGTCGACGACTACGCCGTCTTCCGCCATCCCGAGCTGGGCATCGAGATCGCCCGCGAATTCGATCGGCCGCCAACGGACCTGGAAAAGATCGCCTACAAGGTTGAGGAGCGGGATTATCGGGGCACTTTCTATTTCTTCCAGATGACCGAAAAGCCGGGGGAGAACGAAATCTTCATCGGCTTCCATGGCGCCGGCGGCGGCGGTTCGATGATGTCCATGGACGCCGTCCTCAACAAGGGCTTCAAGCTGGCCAATTACTGCGATACCAGCGGGAACCCGCCGGCCAGCAAGGTCTACCGGGCGGCCAAGGTCATCCTTTCGCAACCCGGCATCAAGGGCTATTTCGCCTCGGGCTCCGGCGTCGCCAGCCAGGAGCAGTACAACTCCGCCCGCGGCCTGGTCAAAGCCTTCACCGAAGAAAATCTGGCTATCCCCGCCGTTATCCGGCTGGGCGGCAATTTCGAGGAAGAGGCGATCAAGATTCTGGGCGCCTATCTAAAAAATATCCCCGGCAAAGTCGAGGGCTACGGCCGCGACGATTCGCCTGAATTCTGCGCCGAGCGCCTGGCCGCCCTCGTCCGGGAAAGCGGCGGCGCGGTCCACGTTGTGCGTCGGATGGCCGAAACGATCTTGCTGCGGGGCGCTTACAATTTCGCGACCCTGACGGGCAAGATCCATATCGATCATCCCAAATGCGCCTCGTGCGCCACCAAAGGCTGCGTGCCCGCCTGCGGGCCGAAAATCTTGAAGCTCGAAAACGATCGACCCGTCCTGGCCATAAGCGCCGAAGAGGCCCGCAAGGGCAAATGCACGGAATGCCTGGCCTGCGAGATCTTCTGCAAATACCACGAACAAGACGCCATCCTCATCGATCTGCCGATCCCGGGGCTCGCCGAATACCGGGCCAAGCTGTAGAGAGACGATCATGTCCATCCTTGTGAACGGTCAAACGAGAGTCATCATCCAGGGCATCACCGGCCGCGAGGGTGTCGCCCGGGCCCAGCTTATGAAGGACTATGGGACCAATCTCGTCGNNGAAGCCTGGGAAAAGCAGGGCGCCCTTGATGCCAGTGTCATCTTCGTTCCGGCCGCCCTGGTCAAGAACGCCGCTTTGGAAGCTATTGCCGCCGGGATCAAGCTCCTGGTCATCGTTCCCGACCGCGTGCCCATTTACGATGTATTGGAGATCGCGCGGGCGGCCCGGGATGCCGGAGCCCATTTCGTCGGACCCAATACGCTGGGTCTTCTCAGTCCCGGCCAGGCCGTCCTGGGCATGATCGGCGGCCGCGCTCAGAGAGCCCGGGAGTGGTTTTTGGAAGGGCCGGTCGGCGTGACCTCGCGCAGCGGCGGCATGACCTCGGCCATCTCCTACTACCTGTCCAAGGCCGGGATTGGGTTGAGCACCATCGTCCACGTCGGCGGCGACCCCATCGTCGGCCTGGCCCATCCCGAGATCGTCGAGCGGTTCGAAAGCGATCCGCAAACCCGACTGGTGGCCATGTTCGGCGAGATCGGCACGACCCAGGAAGAGCGGGTGGCCGATTTGATCGAATCCGGGAAGTTCACCAAACCTCTCGTCGCCTATATCGGCGGCAAGGCGGCCAAGTCCGGAACACGCTTTTCCCACGCCGGGGCCATCGTCGAGGGGACGCGCGGATCATACGAGACCAAGGTCGCCCGGCTCCGCCAGGTCGGCGTCCACGTGGTCGATGCCATCGCCGACATTCCCAAGAAAGCCAAGGAACTGCTGGGATGAATCCGAGGAGCGAGTCCATGTCCGAAGAAAAGTGGATGACGGCCATCACCGAGGTCAAGCCCAACCGCATCATGACCCGGGGTTACCTCATCGACGAACTGATGGGGAAGATCACGTTTTCCCAGGCCATTTATTTGATTCTCAAAGGCGATCTGCCGTCGCCCGAAGTCGGCCGCATGCTCGATGCCATCTTCGTCTCGTCGGTCGACCACGGGGCCAGCCCCCCGTCCGTGCTGACCGCGCGGACCGTGGCTTCGACCGGGGCCGACCTCAACGACGCCGTGGCGGCCGGCGTGCTGGCCATCTCGCGCCTGCACGG
>PMCY01000109.1:0-2988 GCA_003154255.1 Candidatus Aminicenantota bacterium
GTCGGCTTCTCACGCATCCTGACCGACGAACATGCGGCCCACCTGTCTCCGGAAGTCCAACGCTACCTCAATTTGGTCCTCTCGAACGCGCTCCAAATGAGCCGTCTGGTGGACGATCTGCTCTCGTTCTCGCGGTTCGGCCGGCAGGCCATGGCCAAAAGCCAAGTCGATCCGGCGGTCCTCGTGCGTGAAGCGTGGGATCTGCTGACCAGCGGGCAGCCCGAACGTCCGCTGAAAATGATTGTCGGCGGCCTGCCCCCCTGCCAAGGCGATCGCGCGCTGCTGAAACAGGTCTTCGTCAACCTGCTCTCCAACGCCTTGAAATTCACCCGCCAACGGGATCCGGCGGTCATCGAAGTCGGTTCCGGCCGCCGGGACGGGGAGACCGTGTATTTCGTCCGTGACAACGGCGCCGGTTTCGATATGCGCTATGTCGGCAAGCTGTTNNGGCGTCTTCCAGCGGCTGCACCGGTCTGAGGACTTCGAAGGCACGGGCGTCGGGTTGGCCATTGTCCAGCGCATCGTCCTCCGTCACGGCGGGCGCATCTGGGCGGAAGGAGAAGCGGACAAAGGCGCGACGTTCTTTTTCACTTTAGGAGGAATATCGTCATGATCACGAACACCGTCGAAATCCTGCTGGCGGAAGACAACCCCAACGATGTCGAGTTGACGATACATGCGCTCCAAAAACACAACCTGGCCAATCGCATCCATGTCGTCCGCGACGGCGAGGAGGCGCTTGACTTCCTCTTATGTCGGGGCGCCTATAAAGACCGGGACTCCGTCACACCTAAAGTGGTCCTGCTCGACTTGAAGCTGCCGAAGGTGGACGGCCTCGAGGTTCTTCGTCAAATGCGCGGCGACGAGCGGACACGGGTGATGCCCGTGGTCATCATGACCTCCTCGAGCCAGGAGCGCGATGTTGTCGAAACCTACAAGCTGGGGGCTAACAGCTACATCGTCAAGCCCGTCGACTTCGATCAATTCAGCGAGGCCGTGCGGCAGATCGGCTGTTACTGGCTGCTTCTGAACCAGCCTCCGATGCTATGAGCCTGGGGCGGGGAGGGAAAGGGGACAAACCGATGCCGGCTAAACTCAAGGTCCTGATCGTGGAAGACCGCGCCGCCGACGCGGAGCTGGCTCTGCACGAATTGCGCCGCGCCGGTTACGAGCCGGAATGGAAGCGGGTCGATACGGAGCCGGCTTATCGGGCCCAGCTCGACCGGGGCTGGGACCTCATCCTGGCCGATTACAATTTGCCGGAGTTCAGCGGCATGCGGGCGCTCGAATTGCTACGGGAGGGCGACCCGGACCTCCCCTTTATTCTCGTCTCCGGCACCATCGGGGAAGACACCGCCGTCCTGGCCATGAAAGCCGGTGCGAACGACTACATCATAAAAGACCGGATGACGCGCTTAGGCCCGGCCGTTGAACGGGAGCTGCGCGAAGCCATGGGGCGGCGCGAGCGCAAGCGGGCGGAGGCGGAACTCCAGGAGGCGAAAGCCCTCGTCGAAACGGTTGTGGAACATATCCCGCTCATGATCTTCCTTAAAGAGGCGACTGACCTGAGATTCGTCATCTTCAATCGCGCCGGCGAGGAACTCCTGGGCTACGACCGCAAGGCATTGCTCGGCAAGAACAACCTGGACCTCTTTCCTCCCGAACAGGCCGTCCACTTCATGGTCAAGGATCGGGAAGCGTTGGCCGAACACGGCGTGGTGGACATTCCGGAAGAACCCATCCTGACGGCCAAGAAAGGCCTGCGGCTTCTGCATACCAGGAAGGTCGGAATTCTCGGGGCTGATGGGACCACAAAATACCTGNNGGGCCTGCGCAAAGCCATCAGCGGAATCATCCAAGTCCTCTCCGCGGTTTCGGAAATAAGGGATCCCTACACGGCCGGGCACCAAAGGCGGGTGGCGCATCTGGCCCAGGCTATTGCCCGGGAGTTGGGGCTGGCCCCGGATCGGGTGGAGGGAATCCGCGTGGCCGGAGTCATTCATGACATCGGGAANNAAATCTCATCCCCAAATCGGCCATGACATCCTTGGGCAAGTCGATTTTGCCTGGCCGATCTCCACAATGATTCTTCAGCATCATGAACGGATGGACGGGTCCGGCTATCCACAAGGATTAAAGGGCGAGGCCATTCTTCTCGAATCTCGAGTTCTGGAGGTGGCCGATGTCGTGGAGGCCATGGCCTCCCATCGGCCGTACCGCCCGGCTTTGGGAATCGAGGCCGCGCTCGGGGAGATCGAAAAAAACAAAGGCACTCTCTTTGATGCGGACGTCGTCTCGGCGTGTCTGAGCTTGTTCCAGGAAAAAGGATTCCGCCTCGAGGAGAATCCCGACACTTAATCGATTCGGTCCTTGTTTCCCGCTTCGCTTGGGAGGCTATTTCGCTTTCAGGCCGATCATCTGCCTGAGCAAGGCCAGCTTATCTTCCCGCCCGGTAATGGTCCCCTCGGGGTATGTCCGGCGGCGCAGGATCTCATCATAGATGCGGACGCTCTGGGCCGTGTTGAGGCCCAGACCGGCCAGGTATTGCAGGCGCATATTGCGGTCGCGGTTGATCGCGGCGTCCTTGAGCCAATCGCGGAAATCGGGTCCCCGTCCGGCATAGGTCGAAAACAGCCCGAACGACGAGGTGAATCCGACGTCCGTCAGCGACTGGGCCGCGGCCTGATGGTCGGGCCGGGCCAGGCGCGCTTCGAGGACGTCCAGGTCGACGAGAAGCGGCCCGTCCTGCCCCAGCAGGACGACGTCATAGCCCATGCCGTCGATGTCGTTGCCCCAGATCGAGCCGTTGGGGAAAACGCTGAAAAACGTGGCCAGCTCGCTTTTCACCGTCTCCGGCGTGCTCTCGTAGAGCGGGACCCATTGGGTGATCAGGCCGCCCGGATTGAGGCGGTCCCGGCACATCCGGAAGTATTCGCTTGAATATAGCGCCGCCGACCCCTTGATCCAGGGGTGGATCGGATCGGAGGT
>PMCY01000109.1:3005-13307 GCA_003154255.1 Candidatus Aminicenantota bacterium
ACGCCCGCGCCGCAGCCGACGATGAGAACGGACTTCGGATGGGGATGGAGGAGCGCCGGAATATGGCCCAGCATCCTCTCCAGGCGCATGTCCGTCGGATCGCTGGAGGCCTCCACCTTGCCGCTGACATGGAAGTTCAGGATCCCGCCCTCCAGCTTGGTCACGGCCACGGAGGAGTTCATTCCCTCCCCGACGAAGAGCGCCTGCGATGAAGCCGAGCGCGTCGGCAGGCTTCGGCCCCAGGCCACGAGCTCCCAGGGCAGCGCGGGCACGCTCCATGCCAGGACGACGGCCAGGATCAAGGCCGTTCCGCCCAGGACGGCGTCGCCTATCCCAAAGCCCGGATCTCGCAGGGTCGGGCCGGCGGACTTTTCGGAGGCGGCTAAGCGTCTGAGAGGAGCCAGGGCGATGACGCAGGAGACGGCCGATAGGAAGATGATCAGCTTCTGGGAACCGGCCGTGCCCAGCTTGGGGATGAGGATGAGGCTGAAGAGGACCGAGCCGAGGATGGCTCCGGCGGTGTTGGACGCATAGACCCGCCCCACCGACCGGCCGGCGTCCCGGCCGCGCGGGACCACGGCGGCCAGGGCCAGGGGGAAGCTGGCGCCCCATAAGCAGGCGGGTGCGAAAACGGCCCAGAGGCAGCGGACGAAGTCCAATTGGAAAATATGCCAGGGACTTCGCGCCAGCATCGTGTTGATCGGCCAGAAAGGCAGAGATTTGGCCAGGAGGAAGGCCGTCCAGGCGATCCCGACGGTCAGGAGCGCCTGGCAGATGGCCAGGGCCCGGCGGGGGGAAGCCGATCCTCGGGCCGCGGCCGAGCCGACCGCGCTGCCGATGCCCAACCCGGCCAGGAAAACGGCCAGGATGATTGAGAAGGCATAGACCGTCCCGCCCAGCATCAACGACAACAGGCGGGTCCAGATGACCTCCGCGCCCAGCGCCGTTAGGCCGGACAGGGCGATGGCTGCCAGAATCCCGCCATGGCCTTTTTCGCTTTTAGGCGTTTCGGTTTCGCCGGGAGCGCGCGGGGCGAAATGGGGACTCCGGGCGGCCAGGAGGAAGGCCAGTCCGGCTACCGCCGCATTGAGGGCCGCCGCCGTCAGAGTCGCCACGGCGATGTCATGAACTCTCAGAAGATAAAACCCCGCCAGCAGACAGCCGGCGACCGCGCCCAGGGTATTGCTTCCATAGAGGTAGCCCATCCAGGACGCACCCCGCGGCGTTGTTTCGATCCAGCGCGAGACGAGAGGCAGGGTGGCGCCCATGGCCATGGTCGGAATGAGCAGGCAGATTGCGCTGACCAGGCCGCGAAGCGGCAGTCCCGCGCCGGCGCCCGCGACATAGAGCCGGCCGATGAACGGAATCCCCAGGAGAAGGAGCACACCCATGGACCCGATGATGAGCTCCAGCCCGGCGTAGATGCGCAGGGGATGGCGGCCGGCCGGGACGAGACGGGGCAGGAGGAGGCTCCCCAATCCCATCCCGCCCATGTATGTTCCGAGAAGGACGGCCAGCGAGAGGGCNNGGCGGCGCAGCCGCTGGCGGCGAAGAGAGCCAGCAGGAGCGGCAGGCGGCGCGGCGAAGGAAGGGCGGGGGCGGCGGATTCGGTGTCGATCATGATATTTGTCCGCGCTCATTGTACAATTTTTTGCCTATAATTTCCTTTTTCCCCGGGAGGGGCTTAAAATGGAATGTTCGAGCGAATCCATGACCGACGATGTGCTTCAAGCCCTGCAAAGTCTGGCCGACTGGTCCGCCGCCGGAAACGGGACCGGTTCCGGCGAGACGGCCCAGGCGGTGCTGGCGGCCCTGGAAACCCTGGCCGGGCGGGGGCCTTGGGAAGGGGAGGATCGGCAGTCCGTTCACAAGCTCCTGGACGAGACCGGGAAGAGCCCATTTCTCCGGAGCCTTGGAGAGGCCGGGCTTCAGAGACGATGGGCGGAAGCCGCTTTTCGCCTGATCCGCGGGTCGCAATATGCGCTGCTCGATCTTTTTCTTGCCCGCGTCCGGTCCCATCCGCATAAGGTCCTCTTCGAGGACCGCTCCGCTTCGCTCCCCGCGCCTTGGACATACGAGCAGGTCGAGCGGATGACGAGGGAGACCGCCGCGGCGTTCCTGTCCCTGGCCGAATCCGACGGACGGCCGCCGCGGGTGGCGATCTTCGCCGAGAATAGCCTGGCCGGCGCCTGCGCCGACCTGGCCTGCCTTTTCTACGATATCCTGGATACGCCGCTCAATACCCATTTCGACCTCGACAACCTGGTCGATATCTTCGACCGGTTGGGGGTCACGATCGCCGTGACGGATACGGCGGTCCGCCGGCGCCTGCTCGAGGACGTCCGGAAGCGCGCGGCCGGGCCCTTTATGATTGTCGCCCTCGATCAGGCCGCGGCCGGCGAAGCGGACGAGGCTTTGTTCCTCGACGCCCTGAGCCGGACCATGGGATCGGCCGAGATCGAACGGCTTCTGGCGGCGCGACGCCGGATGGCCCTCAACGAAACGGCCACGGTCATGTTCACCTCCGGAAGCACCGGCCGGCCCAAGGGCGTCTCTTTCTCGAACTACCAGATCACGGCCAAGCGTTTCGCCCGGGCCGCCGCCCTGCCCGAAGTGGGCGGAGACGAGGTGTTCCTGAGCTTCCTGCCGTTCTACCACACCTTCGGCCGATACCTGGAAATGCTGGGGACGATCTATTGGAGCGGCACGTATGTCTTTCCGGGCAACACGTCCGCCGAGACGCTCTTCGCGCTCCTCCCCAAGGTCCGCCCAACGGGCTTCATCAGCGTTCCCATCCGCTGGGTCCAGCTTTATGAGCGGTGCCAGGATGCCCTCGGCGCGGCGGGGCCGGCGGCCGATCCGGCCGCTGTTCTGGCCGGCATTCTGGGCCCCGATCTGCGCTGGGGGCTGTCGGCCGCCGGATATCTGGATCCCAAAGTCTTCCGATTTTTCCAAAAACACGGTGTTCTTCTGGCCAGCGGATTTGGTATGACCGAGGGGACGGGCGGGATCACCATGACCGAACCCGGCGCCTACGTCGACAATACCCATGGATGCCCCTTGCCCGGCGTCGAGGTCCGGCTCAGCCCGAAAGGGGAGCTGCAGGTCCGCGGCGATTACATCGCCCCCTATCTCGAGGATGCCGGCCCCGGGGCCCTCATCCCGTATCCCGTCGACGCGGCCGCGGATTACTGGCTCTCGACCGGCGATGTCTTCAAGGTCCTGCCCAACGGCTATTACCAGATCGTCGACCGGCTCAAGGACATCTACAAGAACACGCGCGGAGAGACGGTTGCCCCGCTCAAGGTGGAAAACAAGTTCGTCGGCGTCCCCGGCATCAAACGGACCTTCCTTGTCGGCGACGGCCGCCCCACCAACGTCCTGTTCATCGTTCCCGACCGCGGCGACGAAGTCCTCAAGGNNCTGACTCCCAAGGGTTCAACCAACCGGAAGATTGTGGAGAGCCATTTCGCCGCCCTGATCGAAGATCTCTATAAAAGGAATTACATCGAGCTCGACCGGGGCGACGTCCGCGTCCGCATTCCGATCTGGTTCTTCCGCGATCTGGGCGTACTCGAAGACGAAATTTTCTTTGTCGGGGATTTCCTCTTCGACGCCAACCGCAAGCTCATGCTGCCGATTGTCCGTCGGGAAGGCGGGATCGGCTGGATCATCGGCGATCTCGAATACGACCTGCCCGGGCCGCTTGTCGACCTGGGCTTTTTTGCCCGCCAGCCCCGGCTGTGGCTGGGCAATCCCGCCCTGGTCCGTTTCAGCCCCTGCAAACCCGGCTGGGACGTCCCCTTGGATCCGGCTCTCGATTCCGTCCGGCTTCCCGATCCGCGCCCGCGCGTTTACGCCGCCGACGATATCCCGCGGTCCGGGCGCTTCCAGGACGCCCGCCTGGCCGAGGTGAATGCTCTTGTCTCGGCCGCGCTGGTGGGCGATGACGCGGCGGCCCTGGCCGCTCTGGACGGGCTGGAGCGCGAGCTGTCCGCGCCCGAGCTGCGCACGGCGGGCCTCATCCGGCGCCGCTTGGAAGCCCTGTCCGGCCATCCGAGCGAGGCCGTCCGCTGTTCCGCCTACCGCATCCTGCTCCTCGACGAGCCCAACCCCGACTACAACCGGGCCCTGATGTCCTTTCTCCATTCGGGCCGCACGTTCCTCAACCAGGCGTCGATCGAGGCCATCGCTTCGTCGCCGCTGGGCCAGGGGCGTTTCGACGCCGTCCGCCGTCGCATGTGCGCCTACCGCGAAGAACTGGACTGGCCCGTTGCCGCGGCCAGGCGCGTCCAGTTGGGCGGAATCCTGCGGCTGTTCGTCGATTTCGCCCGCTACCATCCCGAATTTTTCCGCAGTGTCCGGGCCGAACTGGCCGGTTGGATTCTCCACCGGGTCGATCCCGAATTGTCCCGGGCGGCCGAGTCGCTCTGGGCGGAGCTCAACGCTGCCCACGAAGAAAATCTGGCCGCCCGGCTGCCCGCGGCTGAGCCCGGGGAGTGGCATGCGCGGCTCGTTTTCGACGACGGTGTATCCGCGGCCGACGGTGAGCGGATGCGAGCCGTCCTATCCGACCGGACTTTCCTGACCCAGTCGATCGAGCTTGTTTTCGACGCCGAGGGCTTCGATCCCCGGGGCATCGCCGACGGCGGCGTCTGGGTTTCCCGCCTGCCGGAATATGACGGCCGCCACAGCGTCCGGGTCAGCGTCAACATGAAGGACGGCCGCCATTACGACCTGCGCGTCGTCCTGGGCGCGGACTTGGGCACGCCGGCTGAAATCGATTCGATCTATTGGCATCTGGCCATCGCCAACTACCCCCTCGGCCAGCGCATCCTGCCCCGCGTCGGCGCCTTCCGTCCGGACCGCGGCGCCCTGGCCCTTTTCTACTCGGGCGAGCTCAGCGTTTGGGAGCGGATCCGCCTTCTCGCCGCCGAACGCGGGCCGGACGGCCCCGATCCCGTCCCCGGCGTCTGGCGCAAGCTGTTCATCGAGGGCCTGGCCGCTTTTTTCAAAGGCTGGCAGTACGCTTCGTCCCGCCTCGTTCCCGGCCGGCCCGACCCCACTAATGTCATGGTCCCTCAAACCGACTTGCGCGAGGAGCCGATGATCCACTCGTTGGCCGGGCGGACAACCTACGTCGACACGCTCTCTCTTGTCCGGCCCCTGCTCCTGAATTTCTACCTCAAATGCGAAGCCCACTATCCCTGGTGCCGCGGTCAGCTGGATGCGGCCTGGATCTTCGACGCCTGTTACGAAGCCCTGGGATACGCGGACGCGGCAGCCTTTTTTACGGCTTTGGAAAACGACCTGGCCCGGGAGCCCCTGGTCGGGCCGGGGGGCCTTCTCTTGGCCGAAACGCTGAGCGGGTACCTGGCCGATTTTCGGGCCAACGCCATGATCCCCCTGGCCGCTTTGAACGCCATTGCCCGGTACAAGGAATGGCAGCTCCAGGGCGGAACGGACGAAGCGGGAGAGCGGGAGCGGATGGTCCTGGAGGTTTACCGCCTTTATCGGCTTGACCGATATCCGGAGGTGGCCCGCTACCATCTCTACCGCCATACCTACTTTGCCGGGGCCAACGCGGGCGTACGGGCGGCTTTCGACAAGCTGCTGAAGCGCATATCCGAGGACCTGCAGCGGCCGGCCGTCCAATGGCCGGAGCTGTCCGGATTGCAGGCGGTTCTGGCGGACGAAGCGGATCGCCGGATCTTCGCCCGGATGGTCTTCCCCCGTCTGGCCCGGAGCCGCCGGCTTGACATCCGGATGGTCGGAGGGGAGGGGGCCAAGCGGGTGGTCGTCCAATCGACCATCGCGGACGCCCGGGGCGGCACCTATGCGTTCGGTGAAACGTTCGATCCGGCCGAGATCGGAGGCCTCTATCGCCTCTTTTTCAAAGAGAATTATCCCAAATCGATTTCCGAGCAGGACCGTCACTATGTCCTTCGCGATTCCCGGGAGCGCGTCGTCGGCGGGTTGTGCTTCCGCTTGATGTTCAANNTATTTCCTTCCGGATTTCTTCACTCATAAAGGCTTCAAATCCGACAAGCGCTGGGGTGCGCTGGTCCGAGATTTATAAGTCAAAATAATCTCTATTCGGCACTTGACAAAGATTGTAAATTGGACTAATAATGGACTATACCAATTTAACAGGTATAGACCAAGAGGAGTTAAAATGTTCGATATGAAGTTGGATAAATCGGCCGGCGCCTCTCCGGCCTATGCCCAAATCGCTCAAAATATCGAAAATGCCATCAAGATCGGCAAGCTTCGGCCAGGCGAAAGATTGCCGCCTGAACGTGAGCTGGCTGAACAGCTGGGCACGGCCCGGGGCACGATCAAGAAGGCTTATGAAGAACTGGGGCGCAAGGGTCTTATCGAAGCGGCCCAGGGCCGCGGAAGCTTCGTCTCGGCGGGCTCCGTTCCCTCGGCCGGCGACCGTAAGGAGAGGGCCGTGGCCCTGATCGATAATTCCATCGATCAATTGGTCAAGCTCAAATTTTCCTACCAGGAAATCCGCATCTTCTTCGATCTCCGCCTGCTTGGCCGGGAAGAGGCTCTCCAGAACCTGGCCATCGCCACCGTCGACTGTAATCCCGAGGCCCTGGCCATCTATGAGAAACAGATTTTTGTCATTCCTTTCGTCAACAGCGCCAAATTCCTCTTGGACGATCTGTTCCGGGACCCGGCCGTGGGGCGCCGGCTTGGCGAATTCGATCTCGTTTTGACGACGCCGACCCATTTCCATGACCTGCTGGCCCGTTTCCCCGAGATCCAGGACAGGACCCTCCAGGTGGCGGTCTCGCCGACCCGCGAATCGATCATCCGCCTGGCCCGCCTGACCCCGTCCCAGAAGATCGGCGTCATCTGCGAGTCGGCCCGCTTCTACACGATCATCACCAACCATCTCCGGGCCTTCGACATTCTTCCCGAAAACGCGGCCGTGCTCTACTTCTCCGAGATCGGGCGCCTCGACGAGTTCGTCCGGGACAAGGATGTCCTCATCGTCCCGCCGGGCTATGCCCTGCTTCAGAGCCGCGAGCACGCCGCCTCCATTCAGGCCTTCACCGAAAAAGGCGGGATGGTCATCCCCTTCGACTACAAGATCGAGCATGGCTCGCTCCTCCACGTGGAAGAGCGCATCCGGGCGATTCTCGACGCCGCCGCCGGAAGAGCCTGAGGACTGCCATTATGAACATCATCCTGGGTGTCATCGGATCCGACTGCCATTCGGTCGGCAATAAAATCCTGGAGGCCTTCTTCAGCGAGAACGGCTTCCATGTCATCAACCTGGGGGTGATGGTCAGCCAGGACGAATTCATCGACGCGGCCATCGAGGCCGCCGCCAAAGCCATCCTCGTATCCTCCCTGTACGGGCACGGCGAAATCGACTGCGAGGGCCTGCGCCAGAAGTGCANNGTCGATCTGCACGAAGCCGCGGCCCTGCTCAAGTCCGACATCGAGGCCAAGGAAGCCCATGCCTGAGCCCGCGGTCGTCAGCATCGACATCGGGTCGACCTATACCAAAGGCGGCCTGTTTTCCGTCGAGCGCGGCGGTCTGCGACTGCTCCGGCAGGCCGGCATGCCGACGACGCCGGACGACCTTTCCCGCGGCTTCGACGCGGTCCGCGGCGTCCTGGCGGCGGAAGCCGATTATGCCTGCGCCCGGGTCTATTTCTCCTCTTCGGCCCGCGGCGGATTGAAGATCGCCGCCCTCGGGCTGACCCCGGACCTGACCCTGTCGATCGCCCGGATGGCCGCCTGTTCGGCCGGCGGCAAGATCGTCAAGGCCTACTCATACGGGCTTACGGAGGAGGAGATCGCCGAGCTGGAGGCCCTCGCTCCGGACATTATCCTGTTCACGGGCGGCACGGACGGNNATAAGGAAGCGGTGGCCGCGGACAATATCATGCCCGATGTCGGAGTCGTCAATATCGAACCGGCCCGGGACGTCATTCGCCGCATCTTCCTGGACAAGATCGTCGACGGGAAGGGCCTGTCCCGGATCGTGCGCGAAGCGGGCACGGCGCCCAAGCCGACGCCCCTGGCCGTCTACGACCTAGTCCAAGCCATCCCGGCCGCCTGCCCCGGTTGGGACGATTTCGCGGTCATCGACGTGGGTGGAGCGACCACGGATTTCTATTCCCATACCGAATCGTTTCACGGCGGCGACGCGGTGCTGCTCAAGGGCGTCCGCGAACCGATTCTGAAACGGACGGTCGAAGGCGATCTGGGTTTGCGGGTCAGCGTGGAAGCCTTGTGGGCCTCGGAGAGGGCCTTCCTGGGCGAGAGGCTCCGGGCCGACGGACTGGACGCCGGCGCTTTCGCCGCCTATGTCCGTTCCGTGGCCTCACGAACCGAATCCATGCCCGCGACACCCCAAGAGGAAGCGTTCGACTGCCTGCTGGCCGGGGCCTGCGTCCGGGCCGCGGCCCGCCGCCACGCCGGGACGATGGCCAGGGTTTTTTCGCCTCAGGGCGCCTTTTATGTTCAGAAGGGCAAAGACCTGACCCGGGTCGGGCGCTTGATCGGATCGGGAGGATATCTCTCGCGCCAGGTCGACGGCCGCGTTCTGGCCCAGGCCTGCGCCGGGCCCGCGGATGCGGACGAGCGCCTGCTCCTTCCCGAAAACCCGCTCCTTTACGCGGATGCGGATCATCTGTTCCCCTTGCTGGGGAATCTGGTGACCGCTTTTCCCGAGGCCGCCCCGCGGGCGGCCATCGCGCAGCTCTTGAGATTGGACTCTACGAGGTGACCATGCCGATCAATGCATCCATCCCCTGGAAGGATTTCCTGACCGAACGCCAGCAGGTCCTGGAGACCTGGCCGACCGGTCGGGGCATCACTCTCGAAGACGGGGTCCGATACCAGTCGGGGATCCCGGTGGAGAAGAACTTCGCCCGGGCTATGCGCAACGCCCGGCTTAACCGCAAAACCCTGACCCAGCCCCGGGCGGGAGTGGCTCTGATCGACCAGCATATCCGCCTTCTGCGCTATCTGGAGTCCGAGGGGGGAGCCGATCTGTTGCCGACGACCATCGACGCCTATACCCGTCAGAACAGATATGAGGAGGCGGCCAAGGGCATCGAGAAATCGACGGCCGCCGGCCATTCACTTCTGAACGGCTTTCCGGCCGTGAACCATGGCCAGGACGGCTGCCGCCGGGTGACCGAGAGCGTCAGCCGCCCCATCCAGGTCCGNNTATGAAGGCGGCGGGATCTCCTACAATATTCCCTACGCCAAGAAAGTCCCCCTGGACAAGTCCATCAAAGATTGGAAATATGTCGATCGCCTGGTCGGCTACTATGAGGAGCAGGGCATCGCCATCAACCGCGAGCCGTTCGGCCCCTTGACCGGAACGCTCGTGCCGCCCTTCATAAGCCATGCCATCGCGCTTTTGGAAGGGCTCTTGGCTCTGGAACAAGGCGTCAAGTCCATCACCCTGGGCTACGGCCAGGGCGGCAATATCGTCCAGGACTTGGCCGCCATGGCTTCCCTGCGCGACCTGGGCCACGAATATTTCGGCCGCCATGGCTATACCGATTATGATCTGACCCTGGTTTTCCACCAGTGGATGGGCGGTTTCCCCGAGGACGAAGCCAAGGCCTTCGCCGTCATCAACCTCGGCTCGGTCGTGGCCGCCATGGCCAGGGCCGAAAAGATCATCGTCAAGACACCCCACGAGGCCATGGGCATCCCGACCAAGGAGGCCAACGCCGCCGGACTGAAATCGACCCGCCAGATCCTGAGCATGCTCGAGGAGCAGACGATCTGCGCCGACAACGAGGTTGTCCGCCAAGAGGCCGACCTGATCAAGAGGGAAGTCGCCTGCCTGATGGATGCCGTCTTCGCCGCCGGCGACGGAGACCTGACCCGGGGTGTGGTCCAGTGTTTCGCCGCCGGGATCCTCGATGTCCCCTTCGCCCCTTCGATGTATAACCGGGGCAAGGTCCTGCCCGTCCGCGACAACGAGGGCTTCATCCGCATCTATGCCAAGGGCCAATTGCCCCTGAGCAAGGAGATCATGGACTACCACAAATCCCGGCTCGAAGAACGGGCCAAGGCGGAAAAGCGAGCCATCACCTTCCAGATGGTCACCGACGACATCTATGCCATCAGCAAAGGCAAACTGATCGGGAGGCCTCGATGAAAATCCTGAAAGCGGTCTTCTCGCCCGGCACTTCGGCGTTCTTCTTCGACGACCAGCGGGCCATCAAAAACGGCGCGGCCCACGATGGCTTCGTCTACCGCGGAAAGCCCGTAACGCCGGGCTTCACCAGCATCCGGCAGGCCGGGCAGAGC
>PMCY01000304.1:0-561 GCA_003154255.1 Candidatus Aminicenantota bacterium
CCACCCGGACCTGGGTGTTGAGGACTTCAAGCTCCGTGGCCGTGCCCGCGGCGACCTTTTTCCGGGCGATATCCAAATGATCGGAGAGCGCCTTGACGTGGTCAAATTGGACCCTGAGGCTTTCGCGGAGAAAGAGGATCGAGTCGCAGAGCTGGACGGTTTGATGGGCCAGGTCCCGCTTCAGGAGTTCCCAGCGGTCCACGGCGCTCTCGACTTGGGACTCGGCCAGGGCGATGGATTCCTTCGTCTTTTTCCCGTCGTAGAGAAGCTGGCGGACGCCGGCATGGACGTCATAATTGTTGGCCGGGAAAAGCTGGAAGGTGCCGAGACCGGGGAACGTGAATTCATCAATCGGGCCGATGCGGCTGTAGGACGCATCTCCCCGGACGTTGGGAAGAAGGCCGCTTTTCAGTTGATCGATACGGGCCTTCGTGATGGAGACGGCATCCTGGGCTTCCTTGAGGGTCAAATTGCGGTCCAGGACTTTTTGGACCGTCTCCTGAACGGTCAAAGCCCCCGGTTTGTCCGCCTGGGCACCGCCATTCAGGGCCAGCCCGAGAC
>PMCY01000304.1:606-799 GCA_003154255.1 Candidatus Aminicenantota bacterium
CGGCCTGCTTGCCGACATGGGACAAAACCAGCGCCTTGGCCCGCGAGGCGGCTTCGGCTCCCGTCCCGCCGAGGGCTCTCTGGGAGAAAGCTTGAAGACGCAGGAGAACGCTCTTAAAAACGGGAGAATTGGGGTCGACGGCGCCGCCGAAGATCGCCGCGTGAAAAACGACGCGTTGGGCCATGAGCGTCCC
>PMCY01000304.1:810-20494 GCA_003154255.1 Candidatus Aminicenantota bacterium
ATAGAAGCTGCCGGCCATCATGGCGATCCCGATGAAGGCTGGGATTTTGGGGTTGACCCGGTCCGAAAGAAAACCGGCGACGGGGGCGATCAGCCCCTGCAGGATTCCGAGGGGCAGAAACAGGAGCCCGGCCTGCAAGGCCGTATAGCCGAGCGAGTTCTGCAAGTAGAGGGGCATCAGAAACGTGCTCCCGAACATGCCCAGCCCGAAGACAAAGAGAGCCAGGTTGGACATGCCGAAATTCTGGTATTTGAACAGGCTCAGGTCGATCAGCGGGTGCTTGACCGTGAACTCGACGATGAGAAAGACCGTCAGTCCGACCGCGGCCAGGGCGAAGCACGTCAGAATGAAGGTCGACGTCCAGCCGCCGGTGTTCCAAGTGGCCGTGCCGTTCGTCAGGGCCAACAGGAGAAACGACAAAAAAACCGCAACGGAGAGAAAACCGGCAATGTCGAACGACCGGATCCGTTCGGATCTGTACTCCCGTTGGATCAGCACCGTGGCCGTGATCCCGATCAAGCCGACGGGAATATTGACGTCGAAGATTGTGTGCCAGGCGAAGTGGTCGACCAGATAGCCTCCGATCATAGGCCCGAACGAAACCGACGCCGCGGCGGCGATGGCCCAAAACCCCAGGGCCATGCCGCGCTCTTCAACGGGAAATTCCCGGGTGACGATGGCCATCCCGACGGGCATCAGGAACCCCGCCCCGGCGCCTTGGATGACGCGGAAGAAAATCAGGCTGTTGAGATCCCAGGACAGAGAGCAAAGGAAGGACCCCAGGGTGAACAGGGTGAGCGCCAGGAGATATGTTCGCTTGAAGCCCAAGTGGTCGGCCACCCAGCCCGAAGTCGGGAGCATGACGGCGAAGACCAGCATATATGCGGTGACCACCCATTCCACCCGGTCGAGGGTCACGCCGAAGACGCCCATGATTTTGGGCAAGGCGACATTGACGATCGTCGAATCGAGGACGGCCATGAACGTCCCAATCATGACGTTCATCAGCACCCACCAGCGATAAAACGCATGCTTGTGATGGAGCGACGGGATCTGGAGGACGGCCTGCCGCCGGAGGGAGCGGGCGAATTTGACGACCATGATTTATTTTTAGCGGACCCGGATTTTGACCTCGACCGACATCCCGGGCCGGAGCGGATATTTATCCCGGACCTCGGGCGCCCGATCGTCCAGATAAATCCGGAGCGGCACCCGCTGGGTGATCTTGGTGAAATTTCCCGAGGCATTATTCGGCGGGATGAGGGAAAATTGGGCGGCGGTGTAGTCTCCGATGAGCCCGACCTTGGCCCGGAAAAGACGGCTGGGGTACGTGTCGACATGGACCTCGACGTCATTCTGGAGCTTCACTTTTTCAAGATTCGTCTCTTCCAGGTTCGCCGCGATCCAGACCCGCTGGATGTCGTAGATCGTATAGATCGGCTGGCCCGGTTGGACGATATCGCCTTCGAGCAGCCAGCGCTTGGCCACGACCCCATCGAAGGGGGCGCTGAGAGTCATGTTCTGAAGCTGGGCCTCGACCACCCCCATCTGGGCCTTGGCGACACCGACCCGGGATAGGGCGATGGCGTATTCGGCTTGGGCGGCATCCAAGGCTTTTTGGGCGTGGCTGAATTGCTCTTGGGTGATCACCGCGCCTTTGATTTGGACATCGGCCCGTTTATAGTCTTCAGTGGCCCGGTCGACATTGACCTTGGCCAATGGCAGGCTCGCTCGGGCCAGCTCGAGATTGGCTTTGGCCTGCTCCATCTGTGCCTGCAGGTCCGTTTCATCCAACCGGGCCAGGACATCCCCTTTTTTCACGGCGGAGCCCTCGTCGGCGGTTATCCGGACGATGCGGCCGAGGACCTTGGCGCCGATGGAAACGCGATCGGCGTCGATATAGGCGTCATCGGTCGAGACGAAGTTGCGCAGGTGCTGATACCAATACCAAGCGCCAAAGGCGACAGCCAGGATAAAAATGATGAAGGGGATCAGAACCCGTTTTTTGCGGTACAACGGGACGTGATTGATGTCTTCATCTTTCATTTCGGCATTCGGCTTACGCTCGTCCGTCATGGGCAGTCCTCCTCGATTCCAGGTTAGCCTGAATCCGGGCTAAAAGTTTTCCCAGAGTGCGCCGATCCTCGCCCGTCAATCCCTGGAGCAGGCTGCGTTCCTGCTCCCGCCAAAGCCGCTGCACCGGCGGGACCAGCGAACGGCCTTTTCGGGTCAGGCAGACTCTCGTCACCCGGGCATCCGCCGGGTCCGTCCGCCGCTGGACGAGTCCGGCCTTTTGCATGCGCCGAAGCACGATGCTGATCGTGGCTTGTTCGACGCCGAGCCGTTCGGCCAGCCCGATCTGGGAAAGCGCTTCATGGGCCGCGAGCTGGAGCAGGATAAATTCCTGCCCGAGCCTCAGCCCCAGCCGGGCCAGCTTCCGTTCGCCGCTTTGCCGGAAAGCCCGGTGGGCCCGGATAAGGGCGATCCCGATATAGCCTTCGATCCCGTTCGGCGTCCCCGGTCCGGCTTCCTGCATCGCCCCGCACTCCATCAATTAATTATACGTCAAAGTATTATCGAAAGGAGTGGCCCGATGTCAAGCCGGCCGGAGCGGGATTTCTTTCGTCCCGCGGGCCTAATAATACCTGTCCATGGCCCGATACTGGATGGCCTCGCTCAGATGGGCAGGACTGATCTTTTCCTCCCCCGCCAGATCGGCGATCGTCCGGGCTACTTTAAGCGAGCGGTCGTAGGCCCGGGCGCTGAAGCCGAGCTTTGTCACCGCCGCTTCCAGGAGCTTTTCTCCCTCCGTGCCGATGGGGCAGAATTTTTTCACCTCGGGCGGGCCCATCTGGGAGTTGGCATAGATCCCCCGCCCCTTATAGCGTTCGACCTGCCGGGCCCGCGCCTCCCCCACCCGCTCCCGGATCGCCTCCGAGCCCTCCCCTTCCTGTTTGGAGACGATCTCCCGAAATTTGACCGCCGGCACCTCGGCCTGGATATCGATACGGTCGAGAAGGGGACCCGAAATCTTGGAGTAATAGCGGCCCCTCTGCTGCTCGGTGCACTCGACATCCCGCCCGCCCGCGCCTCGCATCACATCCGCGCAGGGATTCATGGACGCGACCAGCATGAACTTCGAGGGGAACGTGGCCGACATGGCCGCCCGGGTCACAGTGACCCGGCCGTCCTCGATCGGTTGGCGCAGCCCCTCCAGCGCCGTCCGCTCGAATTCGGGCAGCTCGTCCAGGAAAAGGATGCCGTGATGGGCCAGGCTGACTTCGCCGGGACGGGGAATCATCCCCCCTCCGATCAGCCCGGCGTCCGAGATCGTATGGTGTGGCGAGCGGAATGGCCGGACGACGACCGCGCCTTGGTCCCGCAGGAGGCCCGCCGCGCTGAAGACTTGAGTCGTTTCGATGATCTCCTCAAATGTCATCGGCGGAAGAATCGACGGAAGCCGCCGGGCCAGCATGGTCTTGCCCGTGCCGGGAGGCCCGATCAGGAGAATATTATGAGCGCCGGCCGCGGCCACTTCAAGCGCCCGCTTGACATGGTGCTGGCCTTTCACTTCCTTGAAGTCCGGGTCGGCGACCTGGGGTACGGGAAGACTGGCCGGATCGAAGCGGTCCGGCTTGAACTCTCCATCGGTCGTCAGCAGCCGGACGACTTGGATGAGATCATCCAGCCCGTAGATGTCAAGCCCGTCGACCAGCGACGCTTCGCCGACGTTGGCCCGCGGCACGACAATCCCCGCCAATCCTTTCCGCTTGGCCTCCAGGGCCGAAGACAAAACGCCTTTGACAGGTTTAAGCCGCCCTCCGAGCGCCAGCTCGCCCACGAACATCAGCGAACCGGTCTTCTCGGCCGGGATGACTTCGAGATAGGCCAGATGCCCGAGGGCGATGGGCAGGTCAAAAGCCGGCCCTTCCTTGCGCCTATCGGCCGGGGCCAAGTTGACCGTCACGCGGCGGGGCGGAAAATCATAGCCGCAATTCTTGAGGGCGGCCTTGACCCGCTCTTTGCTCTCGCGTACGGACGCATCGGGCAGGCCCACAACCGTATAGTTCGGCAGTCCGCCCCCGACGTCGACCTCGACATCGACGATATAGGCGTCGATGCCCTGCAGAGCCGCGCTCGAGATTTTAAATAGCATGCCGTCCATAGGAAGAGACGGCGAAAGGCGGGGATTTATATCAGCTCGACGTCCCGCTTTTCAGTCGCCACCGTATATTCGTCGACGCGGTGGCCGAGGACCTTCTCCCGGACGCGCGGGACCGTGATTCGGGCGATTTCTTTCAGCGTTTCGAAAACCCCTCGTCCGGTGAGCGCCGCGGCTTCGAGGAAAGGCAGGTGCCTGGGGTTAAGCAGGTTGTTGAGCGTTTCAACGGGAATCAAGTTGTCCAGGTCCCGCTTGTTGAACTGGAAGACGAGGGGCACCTGGACGAGATCGACTTTCTGGTCCTGGAAGTTGCGCCGCAGACCTTCAAAGCACTCCAAGTTGGCGTCGAGGAGCGGGACTTGGGAATCGGCAACGAAGACGATGCCGTCCGTCCCGATCAGGACGTTTTTGCGGGAGGCCTCGTAATAAACCTGCCCGGGAACGGTCATGAGCTGGAAGGTCACTTTGAAGAATCCGATATAGCCGGCCTTGATCGGCAGGAGGTCGAAGAAATAGGTCCGCTCCTGCTCGTTCTCGAGGCTGATCAATTCGCCCCGGGCGGCCGGGTCGATTTTCTGATGGATATAGCGGAGATTGGTCGTCTTCCCGGACAGGCCGGGACCATAGTAGACGATCTTCACCGTCAAGGTATTCGTTGTATAGTTGATAAAGGCCATCAGCTTACGGAGTCGAAAAGTATATCATATTTATCCAGAATACGCGCCCAGGTGTAGTTTTTCTGGACATAAGCCAAACCGTTGCGGCCGAGCGCCTGCCGAAGCCGCTCATCGCCCAGCAGCCACTCGACGGCCACCGAGAACTCGGCCGGATTGGTGTACCACAATCCCGCGTTGCCCTGCAAGCAATGTTGGCGCAGCGGCTCGGTCGTCCCCTGGACCAGGATCGGAGTTCTGACGGCCAGGGACTCCAAGGCGGCCATGCATAGGCTTTCCAAATGCGAAGGATGGATGGTGGCCGAAGCCAGGGCCATGGCCGCGTTCTTCTCCTCCGCCGAAACGAACCCCAGGTAATGGACGCGCGGGTTGTCGGGCAGAGGCATAAGGAGTTGGCCGATGAGCAGGAGCTTCAGCTCGGGATGGGCGGCCGAAACCCGCTCGAAGTTCTGCAAGAGCTCGGCGCATCCTTTGCCCGGCTCGATGCGGCCGGCGTAGAGGAGATAAGGCGCGTAAGGCCGGAACCTGGCCGCGGCGGGCGACGCGACCGGATGATCGGGCGCGTCCACTCCCACGCCGACGATATCCTGGTATTTGCCGGCAAACGAAAAGCGGCGGGCCAGCATGTCCCTCTCCGCCATGGTATTGAACATGAACGCCGCCGGGCGCCCGAAAACCTCCTTCATGATCTCCAGGTAAAGCGGCGGCTCGTCGTGCGCGGTCGGGACAAGGATGCTCTTCCCGGCCCGCGCTTTCAGACCCCAATAGGTGTTGTAGTACAGGTAGGTGAAGAAGACCCAGCGGTCGTGCCTTCCGGCATCCCGGGCGATCGCCTGGATCAAAGACGGGCTGGAGGGACCCTGCCGCTNNGGCTACCCCGTCCAGGACGGAATCGCCCTCGCGATAGGCCGGGGCCCAGGTGATGTAATCCATGGCCGTCGTCGTGTAGACGGTGCAGGAATGCCCGCGGGCGAGCAGACGCTCGGCGATCAGCCGGCAATGGACCTCGGAGCCGCCCATGACTTCGGCCCCGTAACGCTGGATGACGAAGGCGATTTTCACGGCGGTCCTAGCCTAATCCCCGGACGGACTCGAGGAGGAAGCGTTCCCTGGGAAAAGCCTTGAAGGCGCGGAGCTCCCGCCGGCCGCTTTCGACAAGCGAGCGTCTCAGCTCGCCCTGCCGGGCGACGCGCTCGGCCAGCTCGGCCGTCTCGTCCGGCCGGAATCGATTCATCAGGATGCCGGCTCCGCCCAGCGTAAAAGGGACGGCGGTGGCGCCGAGGGCGATAACGGGAAGATCGAAGATCATGCTCTCGATGAGCGGCAGGCAGAACCCTTCGTGCTCGCTGAGCGAGAGAAAGACGTCCGCGGCGCGATACAGCGCGTACATCTCCGCGTCGGGGACGTGGCCGAGAAAGAGGGCTTCGTCGGGCCGCAGGTGAAAATCATCGGCCTGGCGGGCGCAGCTCTGATAGTACTTGGGAAAGGTATTGGTCTTCCCGACGACGATCAGCCGGACGAGCGGGGAGATGAATTTCTTGAAGTAAAACGTCGTTTTGATCAGATTCTCGATCCGCTTATTAGGTGCCACGCGGCCGACGAAGAGGATATTGATCCGTTCATCCCGGAAGAGGTCAAAGGCGAAGCGGCTGTGGGGCTTTTCGTACTTGGCGAAATCGATGAAAAGCGGCAGGACGCACGGATCCCGGAAGCCCATTTCGGCGAGCTCCAGGCGGTTGAACTCGGAGTCGGCCCAGGCCAGATCGACCGCATCCCGGAGCGATTCGAGCTCCGTCCGCCCCAGAGAGGCGATGCGGGCGATCTCGGGATCGTGGCCGGCGAAGAATCGGGCCGGGGTGACGTTGTGATGGATGAGGCCTTTTTTCCCCGGAAGCTCACGCAGAGCCCGGGTCAGGGGCGAGGGCAGGGCGAAATGGAGGATGGTCAGATCGCCCGCCGAGGGACGGGGAAACTCCGAGAATAGGCGGCTTTCGCCTTCCAGTCCGCGGTCCCGCGAGAGGCAGTAGATTTCGGATTCAAAACCATCGGCCCGGAAGAAATCGCGCAGAAGGGCGGCTTCATCCCCGATCGCGTCGCCGCGATGGTAGGCCGGGACCCACTGATCGACTCTCACGCCTGCGCCACGCGGTCGATGTGTTCGAGGAGGATGCGGCCGACGTTCTCCCGCGAATATTTCGCCAGGGCCCGCGTCTGCCCGGCCGTGAGGCGGCCGCGGAAATCGGCGTCGCGGACGAGGCGATCGATCAGCGCGGCCGTCCCGGCAAAATCCTTCTCCCGGAGCAGGATGCCGCCGCCGTTCATGGTTTCCTCGACCGCCCCGGCGGCGTAAGCCACGACGGGGATCTTCTGGTAGAACGCTTCCAGGAGCGGTACGCCGAACCCCTCATGCTCGCTCATGCTCAGGAAGACGCTGGCCGAGCGGTAATAGGCTAAAAGCTCTGGAAACCCGGTATGCCCGGCAAAATGAACATCGGTCAGCCGGAGCCTTAGAATGAGCCCCTGCAGGGCGGCTATATAGCGGTCCTGGCCGCGGTAATCCCCGGCCAGGATGAGCCGGGCGTCGGGATCGAACAGACGCTTGTAGAATGAGAAGGCGCGGAGGATGTCCTCGTGCTTTTTATTGGGGATGACCCGGCCGACGAAAAGAAGGGTTGTCTTACTGTTGGCCAGAAGCTCCGTGACGACCGGATCGGCCGGCCCGTCGAACTTGGAGAAATTCATGACGATGGGCAGAACTCCCGTCGCCGGGTAGCCGGCCTCGACCAGTTCGCGGCGGTTGAAATCGGAATCGCCTACGGCCAGGGCGACCTTGTCCACGAATAGATTGAGCTCCAACCGACCGCGATAGCATTCCCGGGCCAGGATGCGATTGTTGTCCAGGAAGAAATCGTAGGGCGTGATGTTGTGGTAGACCATGATCTTCCGGTCGGGGACGCGGAAGGCCATCTTGGAGACGGGAGAGCCGATGGAAAAATGGAAGATGACGATGTTGCCGGGATCGCTGTATTGCGGATATTCGCGATAGTCCTTGATGTGTTTGGCCGAGTACGGATCGTAGAAGTGGACAAAGATCTCGGAGGCGAATCCCTTCTCACGAAGAATCTCTCGGATCTCCAGGGCTTCGTCCGAGATGGCGTCGCCATAGCTCAGCGACGTCGCGAACTGGTGGATGTTCATGGAAAGACTTGGCGCTCCACGGCCCGCTCCCGCCGGGTCAGGAAGTCCAGGTCTTTCTCCAGGAGCCGGACCTGGTTTTTGAGGGCATCATGCTCGATGCGCAGTTTGGTCAGCTCGATAACGAGGTTGTGGTTGAGAACGTGTAGGATGCGGAAATACTCGATGGACCGGGACAACGTCGGGCCCATCTCGTCGACGCGGACGTTGGTCGTATGCAGGATCCGGGTGACTTCGGCCAGGTCCTCCTGGACGGGCAGGGAGAGAAGGCGGAGGGCGGGAAAGAACGGCGCCAGGAGCCGCCGCAGGCGCCCCTTCATCCTGGACTTGAATGCGGCCGGAGGAGGGGCGGCAGGCACGGTCAGGGGCGGGGGCGGCAACGGATCACCGGGAGAAGATCCGGCCGCCGCCACGAGGCGGATCCGCTCATTGATTTCGGCCGCGTCCAGATGATCGTAATCGATGCCCAAGCCCCCCAGCGGACCGTTGCGGGGTTCGTCGTTTGAATCCATCCGGGTTCTCCAGGCGTTCCGCCGGGCGCGGAAACGCGCGAAACGTCGATAAGCAAAATCATTGTATGCGAAGAATCAGCCGAGTTCAACCGAGCCCGGGAGCGGGATGGAAGCAAGAGATCAGCCCGCTCAGGAGTATTTCCGGCGGTTCCGCCGGTCCCGGAGGGCGCGATGGATCCTGGCGGGAATGCGGAAAAGAAGCCGATTGATGGCCAGAACGACGGGACTTCGGCGGGGAGGAGCGACCGCGTCCTCCCCCTTCCCTTTGTTCTTCTCCCGCAGAAACCGCTGAACGATCGGACAACCCAGGCTCACCAGACAGTAGGAGCTGAGCTTGCCCCGGCTTAAGCAATCGCGGATTTCCTGGATTTGAGGGCCGTTCCAGGCCGCCTCCCAGTCCGTCATCGGGGCGATGATCGGATTGCCGTGGCAGCACGGCAGGATCCCCCGGCGAAGAATATAGAAGCTTTCCCAGGGCTCCCGGCAGAGGGGCAGACCCGAGAAGCCGAGATCGTCCGGATCTTCGATCGGGGCCGGCATAGGTGTTTCGTTCATCTCAGGAAGCCTCGGCGGCATGTTTGGGCTGCAGACCGAAATCGAACTGGTTATAGACGAAAACGCCGTATTTCTTGGCGTAAAGATCGCTCAGGCGGAAGATCTCCTGGACCTCTTCCCAGCTCAGCATTTCGTTCTTGTAGTTGAAATGATAGCCGCCGCGGTCTACTTCGATCTTGGGGTCGCCCAAGTTGAGCAGGGGGCGCAGGACGAGGCTGTCCGCTTCGATGTCCCGGCACAGCCGGAAATAGGCTTCCAGATCGCCGCGGTTGACCTTCATGGGGATGAAGACCATGTAGATCTTGAGCACGTTTCCGGCCTTTTTCCGCTCTTCATTGAGAAGTTTCAGGTTGGGAACGATTTCGTCCCAATTGTCATTCCGGATTTTGGCGTAGGTTTCCTTCGTCGCCGCGTCGAGGGACACATAGAGGCGGACGGGTTTGCCGGCCAAGGCTTGGATCGTCCGCCGCGTGAAGGCCTGCCCGTTGGTCGATATTTCGGCCGTTTTGCCGTGCCGCTGGCAAAGGTCGAGGATCTCCTGAAACCGCGGACTGAGCAGGGGCTCGCCGATGGAGCAATTGACCAGCTGGCGGGCGGACTTGAAGAAGGGCCCGTAGCTTTCCAGGGTCTTGTCGTCGACCACGCATTCGGCGTTGTCGCCCTCCAGAATTTTCATGGCGTCCCAGGTGCAATAGACGCAGTGGGGCTTGATGTTGCAACGGCCCCAAATGTCGATGCCCACGTTCGTGGGATAGGAGGCCAGATGGGTCTTCCCTTGGCGCATCTCCCTATTGTTGAGAATGGCGTTGTGTAAAAAGAACTTGGCGTCCTTATGCTTGACCTCGTCGTCGTGGAAAGCGAGGGGACCCAGCCGGGCGCCGAGTTCGCGGCCGTCCCCCGGATGATATTTGGCGGGGTAGACTTTATTCAGGGATAGGGCCAATTCCCCCGGGCTGTTCCCGTTCGTTCCCGGTGTTCCCAGGCGGACGCTGTAGCTGGCCCAGCCGAACATAAGAGGGAACTCGTCCAAGATCCGTCCGTCGAGGACCAGGGAGATCCGCTGGCTGAAATTGGCGAAATCGGAGAAGATCCAAAGGGACACATACTCGTGAGCGCCAAGCTCCTCGGCCGGAAGAGCCAGAACCGCCCTCTTGGACATCCAGCGAAAAGGCAGGGTCCGGTCGTCCTCCGGAGAGAAAAAACCCTCGCGATATTCGACCGGCGCGGCTGTCATTGTCCACAGATTCTAAACTGAAATCCGCCCTCCGTCAACGACGCGGGCCGGCCGGGACAAAGCGTCCGATTTCTTGACACCGGGGCGGCCGGGGGGCTATATTCCTTGCGCCATGGACGAGCCCGCCCTGCTGGATAAGTGGAAGACGGCGCCTCGCGTCGACGATATCATGCGCTATCTTCAAAAACGGATCGACGCCCGGCGCCGCACCGGAATCCTCTTCGACGATGAAATCCGGACGGAATTGGGGGTCTGGCTGACTGAAGTCCTGGCCGACCGCCCGGCCGACGAATCCACGCTGCAGCACTACCTCGATACGCTGGGGGAATGGCGGCTCCAGCTCCACCCCCACCTGGCCACGCACCGAGGTCTGCCCGGAAAGGTCTTCGTCTGGATCAAGAAGCGGATCCTCTACCCGCCCCTGCGCTGGATCGTCGAACAGGTCGAAGTCAACGCCTGGCGGCAAGATCGCCTCAACCTGTCCCTGCTGAGGGTTCTGGAGGAAACGGTCATCGAGAACGGACGGCTCAAGGCCCGGGTTGCGCGCCTGGAAAGGGCCGAGGCCGATCGCTCCGTTCCGGCACCGGACGAGACGCCCGCCCCATGAAAGTCGCCTTCGTCATCCATCGCTACGCCGAATCGATCGTCGGCGGGAGCGAATTCCACTGCCGGCGGATCGCCGAGGAAATGGCCTCGCGGCACGACGTCGAGGTCCTGACCACGACGGCCGAAGATTATGTCACCTGGAAGGACGGTTTTGCTCCCGGCCTCGAAACCATCAACGGCGTCAAGGTCCGGCGGTTCCGGATCAAGGCCCGGAGAAACCTCGTTCGTTTCAAGGAGATTTCAGACCTTTGCTTTTACGAGAAGGCCCATACCGCCGACGACGAGCGCGAGTGGGTCCGGGCCAACGGCCCGGAGACCCCGGAGCTCCTCCAGTTCATCAGGGACCACAAGGCCGATTACGACGTTTTCATCTTCTACAGCTTCCGCTATTACCCCTCCTATTTCGGCCTGCTCGAAGTCGCGGAGAAATCCATCCTCGTGCCTACGGCTGAGGAGGACGCGGCCGTCCATTTATCCATATTCGCCGATTATTTCAACCGTCCGGCCGGGGCCCTTTTCCTAACCCCGGAAGAGCAGGATCTCGTCGGCAAGGTCGCTCACGGTGTCCTGCCTCCCAGCGACATCATCGGCTTCGCCGTGGATATCCCGCCCGGACTCGATGCGGCAGGCTTCCGGATCCGGCACGGCTTGAGCCATCCTTTTCTGCTCTATGTGGGACGGATCGACCGGAACAAAGGCTGCGACGGCCTGTTCCGCTATTTCCTGGAGTACGATCGGCGCAAGACGCATGACATCGACCTCGTCCTGGCCGGGACCAAAGCCCTGGACATCCCCAACCACACCCGGGTCAAATATCTCGGCTTCTTGACGGACAAGGAAAAATTCGAAGCCCTTCAATCCAGCGAATTGCTGGTCATGCCTTCGCCCTACGAAAGCTTGTCCATCGTCGTTCTGGAAGCCTGGGCCATGGGCAAGGCCACCCTGGTCAACGGGCTGTGCAAGGTCCTCCGCGGCCAGAGCCGGCGCAGCAACGGCGGGCTCTTTTTCTCCAATTTCTCGGAATTCTGCGCCGGCCTCGATTTCCTGCTGGAAAACCGGGAGATCCGCGAGGCGCTGGGACGCTCGGGCCGGGATTGGCTGGCGGCGAATTTTTCCTGGACCCGGCTTCTGGACAAGATCGACGATCTCGTCGGCCGGACCATCAAGCGGTCCTGACCGAACGTCCGCCCGGGATCATTTTTCTTTGCGGAACAAAAAATTCTCGTAAACGCTCTGCACGTCTTGGATGTCCGGAAGCGGCCGCAGGCGCATCTCGATGATTTCCTCGACGTCCCGATCGGTGAGCAATCCGCGGGCCTTCTTTTCGGCGATGGCCGCGCGGATGTCCTCCTCGAGCTTGTCCACTTCGGCATCGCTCAGGCTGGCGATCTTTAAAAATTCGGCCATGATCTCACCTCGGCCGCTCTCTGCACGGCCGTTTGGAATTGTAATCGAAGCGCAAAGGGATGACAAGGCCGCCCCGGGTGTGTTAAACAAGAACGCATGAGCAAAAAAGACATCCGCAGCCGTGTCCGCATCGGCGTCATCGGCGGCGCCCGCCCCGAAGCCCGCTTCGAAAAGCTCGCCCGCGAAGTCGGGAGGCGGATCGCCGAAGCGGGGGCCGTCCTCATCTGCGGCGGGCTGGCCGGAGTCATGAAAGCGGCGTCGCAAGGGGCCAAGGAAGCGGGCGGATTGACCATCGGGATTCTCCCCGGCGCTCAAACGAGCGACGCCAACCCCTATATCGACATCCCCATCGCCACCGGCCTGGGCTACACTCGGAACAGCATCGTGGCCATGAATGCCGACGTCTTGATCGCCGTCGACGGAGAGTACGGGACGCTGAGCGAGATTGCCTACGGCCGCATTTTCGGCAAGCCGGTCATCGGCCTGGAGACCTGGGACGTGAAGGGCGTGGAACGGGCCGAGAATCCGGAAGAAGCCGTCCGGATGGCGCTGGCCCTCGTATCCGGTGCCGAAGGCGGGCGGACCCGGGGCCGGGATTGAAAAATTATAAGATCGTCCTCAGCTACGACGGGACAGACTATTTCGGCTGGCAGCGCCAGCTCAACAAGCGAACCATCCAAGGCCTGGTCGAAGACGCGGTCGGCCGTCTGGCCGGAAAGCTGGTCGCCGTCTACGGCGCGGGCCGGACGGACGCCGGCGTCCACGCCCTGGGCCAGACGGCAACCTTTAAGGCCGTTCTGAAGATGGACGAGACCGGAATCCTAAAAGCCCTAAACGGCATCCTGCCGCGCGACATCCGAGTCAATTCGGTGGAAATCGTGCCCACGGTGTTCCACGCCCGCACGAGTGCCGTCGGGAAGGTTTATCGCTACCGTATCGTGACGACGCCGGCGGTCAGCCCCTTCGACCTTCGGTACGTCCATCATTGGACGTATCCGTATAATCTTCGGCTCATGAAAAAAGCCGCTGCTCTGTTCGTCCGGGAAGGCGATTTCACGGGATTCTCCTCGAACCAGGACCGCTCCCCGGTGCGGCAAGTGACGCGCTCAGAGCTGATCCGCAAGGGGGGAGAGTTGATCTTCACGATCGAAGCCAACGGCTTCCTGCGCTACATGGTTAGGACGATCGTCGGGACGATTTTAGAAGTCGGCCGCGGCAAACTGCCTCTCGAAGCGATCGAAGAATCTTTCGCCCGCAAGACCCGTTCTTTGGGCTCCCCCACAGCCCCAGCCCACGGATTGTGTTTGATTGAAGTCAAATACTAGGCATTTCTCAATTCCCCGCCGCCCGCTCCTTAAAATTAATTGAAAGGGTGAGCCCTACCCGGGGATAAACCCGTCGACGGGCTTTGCAGTCCTACGCCTTAGCAAGGACGAACGAGCGCGAGGAGAAGATGACTCGCCCGCGTCCAGCTTTGATTAAATTGATATCACCTCCCCGGCCCCTCCTNNGGATTCGTCCGCGGACTCGTAGCGGTGGCGAGAGAGGAGCGGAGCGCGTTTCCTCGCTGGGGAAACGCGCGTGTTTAGACCCGGGTAGGGCTCTCCCTTTCGTTCCTTTTAGAGCGGGAGGCCGAGGACCAGGGCATCTTCGGTGGGATTGGTGTAGTATGCGGCCCTGATATCGAGAAAGACGAATCCCAGCTTGCGCTCGTATAAATCCCGAGCGGCAACGTTGGAGAGGCGAACCTCTAACACGGCATACATGCCGCCCTTGGCCCGGGCGTCCTCGAGAATCCTGTTCATCATCGCTTCGCCGACGTGCCGACGGCGGAAATCGGGATGGACGGCAACGTTGTTGATCTGAACCTCGTCCTGGACCAGCCAGTAAATGACATAGCCGATAATTGTTCCGGTCGCCGGCGCTACCGCCACCAGCGGATGGGAAAGGCCCTCGTTCTGGATCTCGCCGCGGAATGTGTTCTCCGGCCAGGGATTGGGGAAACACTCACGCTCGATGGCCATGACTTCGGCCAGGTCGGCGGCGCGCATACGGCGCAGGGTGAACTCAATATCGCCGTCCGCGGCCATCCTCAGCGTCCCTCTTCGGCCTGGGAGCGGCGGAAATAAACCGGCTCGACGGCCGCACTATCGACACCCTGTCCGGCCTTAAGGATAATCAATCCCAATCGTCCCGTCTCCGCGGCCAGAAAAGCCGGCCGCGCGGAGAAGCGGGCCTTGTCGCCCAGCAGGGTCTGGAGGCGCTGGCGGCACAAGGGAATGCCGCTTCCGGCGAAAACCGCGATCCGCCGCGGCAAACGCTTAAGGAATTCCTCGGGCGCGTACGCGCCTTGAGGGATGATTTCTTTTAGCTCGCCGCCCGCTCGAGAGTAAAGGGCCGCGTAGATCTCGCCCTTCTTGGCGTCGAGCATGGGGCCGATAAGCCCTTCCCCACCGTCGATGTGCTTATAGGCCAGCGCTAAAAGCGACGAAACACGGGCTACCGGCTTTCCCGTGGCGAAAGAAAAGGCCTTGATCGTGCTTAGGCCTATGCGCAGACCGGTGAACGAACCGGGGCCCGGAGTCACGGCGAAACCGTCGATATCACCCATCGTCACCCCCTGCGTTTTGAGCAGGAAATCGACGGAGAGAAGAAGCCGCGTCGAGTGGGTGGAGGAAGACTCGATGCCGATCTCACCGAGGACGCGGTCATCCTCGAGCAGGGCGACCGATCCGCTGGGAGTCGTGGTGTCGAGGGCGATCAGGAGCATTGGGTCAGCGTCCGCCCGTCTTCCCGTATTTAAAGAGATCGCCGGCCCGATAAATATCAGCCTGGACTGCGCTCATGGGCTCGAGGGTAAACGCTGCGCCGCGGGTCAGGTTGCGGGCCTGCCCGCCTAGGACATCCATTTCGATCTCGTCGCCCGATACCAAGGCCTGACCGTGGACCAATTCCTCAAGCCCGTGGATGCGGACAACGGGAAAACCTGAATTCACGGCGTTGCGGAAATAGATGGCCGAAAACGAGGGCGCCAGGATGGACGCCGTCTTCAAGGCGATGAAACAATCGACGGCCTGCTGGCGCGACGAACCGGCCCCGAAGTTCCGGCCGGCCACGACGATGTCGCCGGGCTTGGCTTTTTGCGGGAAATCCTTCCAGCCTTCCAGATTGCCCAAGGCCAGCGGCCCCATTTGGGCCAGTTCGGTGATGTGCAGGTGGGCGTTATGGAAGATCTGGTCGGTGTCGATGTCTTCGATCGGCCGGCCGTCCTTATCCAGGAGGACCCATACGCGGCCGCGGATGATGTTCTTGCTCATGTCACAAATCCTAGGGAGCGCAGATCTCGCCCCGCACGCAGGAGGCGGCCACGACGGCCGGAGAAGCCAGGTAGACCGGGCCTTTGCCCTGCTTGCCCGGGAAGTTGCGGTTGCCGGTGCTTATCTCGACCTCACCCTTGCCGGTCAGACCGGCGTGGCCTTCGGCGCAGCCGCCGCAGCCGGCGTTGAGGACGATGGCCCCAGCGGCGAAGAGATCGGCCAGGATCCCCTTCTGCAGGAGCTCCTCATAGACGCGGCGTGTCGCCGGAACGATCTTGAGCATCACGCCTTTTTTTATTTTCTGATTTTTCAAGATGGACGCAGCTTCCATAAAATCGTCCGTCCGCCCGTTGGTGCACGAGCCGATGAATCCCGAATCGATCCGCACGCCAAGGACTTCGCCGACCGGCTTGACCGTGTTCGGCGAAGGCGGCAGGGCGATTTGCCGGCCCAGTCCGGTCACGTCGATCTCGATCGTCTCGGCATAGCGGGCGTCGGAATCGGGCTCGGGCTGCAGGTCCGGCATCCCCAGAGCGATCATGTCCCCAAAGAACTCCTTGCCTCTCTCCGGGACGAAGCCGATGATCCCGGCCATCTCCGTGATCATGCTGCAGAGGGTGATGCGCCCGGACAATCCGAGATCGCGGACGGCTTGGCCGAAGAACTCGGCCGAGCGCAGCGCGATCGTCCTCGTTCCCAGCTCCCGGCAGAGGAAAAGGGCCAGGTCCTTGGCCCCGGTTTCGGGCGACGGGCACCCTTTCAGGACTACCTTGATGCTTTCCGGAACTTCGAACCAGGTCCGGCCGGTCTTGAAGGCGAAGGCGATGTCGACATCGCCCATCCCCTGCCCGAAACAGCCGACCGCGCCCAGGATATTCATGTGGCTGTCGGTTCCGACCACGGTGGCGCCGGGCCGGGCCAGCCGCTCTTCGATCAGGGCGTGGGAGCCGACGCCGCGGTCCACGTCATAGACCTCGATCCCGTGCTTGCGGGCGAAATCGCGGCAGAGCTGTTGGTTGTCGGCNNCCGCCGAAATCGCGGGCCGATCGGACGTCGAGATCCATCCACACGATCCGGCCCGGCGAGACGGCGTCGCCCGTGTGGGCGGCGATGATCTTCTCGATGACGGTCTGGCCCAAGACGGCTCCCCGCTCAGAGCTTGGCCGCGACGGCCCGGCCCATGTCCAGGGTGGTGGATTTTCCGCCCATGTCGTAGGTGCGGACCTGGCCTTCCTTGATGACCCCGGCGATGGCGCTTTCCAACGCGTCGGCCTTGGCCGTCTCGCCCAGCCATTCCAGCATCAGCTTGGTCGCCAGAAAGGTGGCGATGGGATTGACCTTATACATACCGGAGTATTTGGGGGCCGAACCATGGGTGGGTTCGAAGACGCCGTACTTGTCGCCGATATTACCGGCGGCGGCGAAGCCCAGCCCCCCGACAAGCTGGGCGGCCAGGTCGGAGATGATGTCGCCGAAGAGGTTCTCAGCGACCAGAACGTCGTAATCGAAGGGATTCTTGACCAGCCACATGCACATGGCGTCGATGTTGGCGTCCTTGGCCTGGATCTCGGGATAGCCCTTGGCCACCTCTCGGAAAATGGACAGCATCAGGCCGCCCGTCTCACGCAGGACGTTGGGCTTCTCCACGACTGTGACCGAGCGGCGCTTGTTCCGGCGGGCGAATTCGAAAGCGGCCCGGCAGATGCGCTCGCAGCCTTTGCGAGTCATGATGCGGGTGGACACGGCGATCTGGTCCAGCGGCACGTTCAGGAACGGCTTCATTTTGGGATGGACGGAGAGGGCGTCTTTGAGAGCCTGCGGCAGCGGGAAGAACTCGACGCCGGCATACATGCCTTCGGTGTTCTCCCGGAAGATGACCATGTCAATATTGTCTTTATAGTTGAGGGGGTTGCCGGGGTAAGCCTTGCAGGGGCGGAGGTTGCAATAGAGGTCGAATTCCTGGCGCAAACGGACGATGGGGCTGAAGTAAGACAGGCCCTTACCCCGCAGCTTCGGGTCGAGCTCGGCCACGGCGTCCGCGTTGGGTTTGGAGGTGATGGCCCCGAAGAGGCAGACGTCCGTCTCCTTTAGCATCGTGGTCGTCCGCTCGGGCAGGGCGTTGCCTTCCTTGCACCAGAATTCCCAGCCGATGTCGCCGTAGACGTATTCGGCATCCACGGCCAGCTTGTTCAGGACGATGAGGGCGGCTTCGACGACTTCCTTGCCCACCCCGTCGCCGGGGAGAATGGCGATGCGATACTTCGACATGAAAGGCTCCTTTGGAATGATGAGTGACGACGATTATCTTAACCGGCGGAGGGGCGACGGTCAATGTTTCGTTAATGCCATCTTGGATATGCGTGGATATATATAGGGGGCCGTCGTTCCGCTATCGGCGCCCCGACGCGGATGGCTCGGGTCACCCGGAAGTCCTACCGGGCGCTCAAGCGCCTGAGCAAGAAAGGCTGGGGAACGAAACTGGTCATCTTATTCGACACATACGGGCCTGTGCCGAAGGCGCCCGAGGAACTGGAAAAAGGCAGGAAGTGGCTTTATCCGGGCGCCGCGGGCCTGCTGCAGGCGAAAGCCGAAGCCTTCGGACTGAACGTCTATCCCAAAACCCTTCGGTGCGAGGTAAAAGGCACGAAGGGACCTTTGAAGGACGGCGGAAAGGAAAAAGTCGCCGCCTTCATCGACGAGTTCGCGCGGACGATTTCGAAATAGCCGTAAAACGCTCCGATTGACGGACCTCGCCTCCGGTAATATTTCTTAATGCCGCCAAACCCGATCAGCCGTTGAGAAAATAAATATCCGGCCGATCGATGACGCCGGCTTTCTGCATGGTTTCCTTTAAATCCGCAGATTCAGAAAAGGCTTTGGCCCGGGCGAGGTCCTGCGCCTCGAAAAGGACAAATACTTCATTGGGATTGGAGTCTCCCCGAAGAAGCTGTTTTTCCTTAAGGCCGGCCGCGGCGCGTTTCGGAAGGTGCGCGTCGTAGGCACGTTTCCATTCCGCGAAGTCCTTCACTTTTTGTCGGATAAGCATGAAACTCGTCATGAAAGTTCTCCCTTCAATAAAATTGATGGCGGCACGGGGTGTGCAGAAAGGTCGGACAACGGAGAGGGATGAAATGGATACGCATATGAATGAAACACCTTCTTCCACTAAAAACGATAATACATTAATCCTAGTGGATTAGTCAATATTTTTTGAGCTCAGCGGCTCAGCGCGATAATTCCCAGCCGATCCCCGAGCGCAAGGCCTCGTCATACGCGTGAGAGGCTGCATAAAGATCTTGGACGGCTAGGCCGACGGATTTGAAGAGCGTGATCTCCGCGTCGGAGGTCCGCCCGAACGCCCGGCCGAGGAGAATCTCTCCCAGCTCGGTGGAGATATGTTCGGGGCCGAAAAGACCATCGGCCATCGGCTGAAGCAGGTCACCTGCTTCCTCGAAGGCGGCTTCGCGCTGGTCGACAACGACCCGGGCCCAGCGGACGGTGTGCGGCGGAATCTCGGCCTTGTCCGGCTGGTAGACGCCGACGGCGTTGATATGGGCACCTTCGCCGACATCGCCGTCGGCGAATACAGGTCGGGATGACGTCGTGGCCGTGGCCACAAGGTCGGCCCCGCGGAGGGCTGAGGCGGCATCCGGGGCGGCCCTTACGACCAGGCCCAGGCGGTACGACATCTCCCTGACGAAGGCCGCCGCGGCATCCTTGTTCGGGTCATAGACGCGAGCCTCGCGTAGCTCACGCACGGCGGCCAGGGCCTCGAGCTGCGCCCGGGCCTGGAGGCCGGCCCCGAAGATCGCCGCGATCGCGGCATCGGGACGGGCCAAGACGTCGGCGGCAACGCCCCCGACGGCGCCCGTGCGAAGGGCCGTCAGTGCGCCCCCATCGAGAATGGCCAAGGGAGTCCCGGTGGAAGCGTCGGACAGGATGACGAGGGCTTGGATGAAAGGCAGCCCCGCCTTAGGATTGTTGTCGTAGAGAGTCAGGACTTTCAGGGCCAGCCGAGAGAG
>PMCY01000211.1:0-140 GCA_003154255.1 Candidatus Aminicenantota bacterium
TTCCAGTCGAGGGCCCCGCCGGCCTCGGCCATCCGGGCCGTCTCCCGGAGGGTCCGGGAAGCCTGCTTCAAGCGTTCGATCTCCTTTTCCACGGCCTCGGCCTGCAGGCGCATGGAACGGACGATCTCCCTCCGGGGACG
>PMCY01000211.1:165-11131 GCA_003154255.1 Candidatus Aminicenantota bacterium
CTGCAGCCGGAAGAGGTCCTTGTCGACGTAGAACCGGTACCGGCTGGGCGTCCGGCCGCTCGGCTTGAGCAAGCCGATCTGATCGTAATAGTGGAGCGCCCGGACCGTGACTTTGGTCAGCCGAGCGAACTCCGANNACGTTGGAGTCAAGCGCAAATATAAATTAATTTGGCCCGTCTCGGCCGCCGCGGAAATTCATTTCGGAGAGGCGCAGGCGGATTTCCGCCGGGCGAATTCTTCCGCGCCGACCAGGCGCACCGCGTTGATCCTGGCGTCGAAGATCTTGAACAATGTGGTCAGCGTTTCCTCGGCCGAGGTCCGGGCCCGCTCCTTCAATCCCGTCCGCAGGGCGTCGTCCAGCAGGCGCCGGCGGCATTCCTCTTTGACCGCCTTGATGAAATCGAGGGCGTCTTCCTCTTCGAGATCGATGCCGGCCTGGGCGATGATCTCGAAGCCCTTGACGTAATTCTGAGCGGCGGGGTCGTAGATGAACCAGGGGTTGATGTCCTTGGCCAGGATCGTCGGCTCGGCCGATAAATAGATCGTCCCCTCGGCGGGGCATTTAAAATACTTGGTTTCGTCGAGCCGGGCCAGATCGTAGCCGGCCTGGACCGCGCCCCGGGCCAGGTAGGCGATGTCGCGCTTGGTCAGGAGGGCTTCGACGAGGGCTTCGATGAAGCCCGGGTCGAGATGGTTGTTTTGGAACTCGGGCTTGACCATGTCCAAAGCCCCGGTCCGATCGGTGACCCGTTCGACGATGCGGGGATTCATCCCCCCGCGGCGGACGATCGCCGCCCGCACCCCGTTGAGCAGGGTTTCTTCGAATGGCGCCAGAACGACGCCGGCGGGGTTGGGATCGTTCATCAGACGCAGCAGGAGCTTCTCGGTGTCGGGAACGGCCCTCCGGACGATGTAATCGCGGGCCGTGCCTATGACCTCGCCGAAATACTCCGCCGTGACCAGGGTTTCGACGGCTTTGATGTCCTCGAGGGTCAGGGCGGTCGCCCTCAGGCTGAGCGTCGTTTTGAAGAAGCCGAAATCAATGGCGAAAATGAACTTGAGAACGAAGAGAGCGACGGCGATGATGCCCGCCAGCCAGAAGAGGGGCTGGAGAAAGGACCGGCTGCGGAAGGCGTGGCGCGCGCGGATTTCTTTCATGGCCGGCCTCATTCATAGGCCGTGAAGGCCAGCGGGCCTCCCGGCGAGAACTCCAGGTCCACGGATTCGAAGCCGAATTTGGTCAGGATGCGGGTCAGGAGCGTGCGCGTGTTTTCCTCGGCCTTGCGGCGCAGGCCCAGGCCGTCTAGGCTTTTACGCACGTCGGCATCGGCCAGGCGCAGAAATTCCTCCATGTCTTCCAGCCGGATGGGATTGAGAAAGCGGTTGGCCGTGTAGTTGCGGTCCACCTGAATCTTTTCGAAGGGGTAGGAATAGGCGATGATCTCGACCGGAGGGAGCTTGACTTTGACCGATTTCCGGGACATGTCGATATCGCCGGCGCTGACCTTGGCCAGATCGATGCCGGCNNAAGGTGAACTTGACGGCGGCCAGCTTGGACGCCGATTTGAGCCGGTTGATGAGGGCGATCTTCGGGTCGGCCGGGGCGCACCCGAATTGGAACAGGATCAGGGTCAGCGCGGCCAGGATAGCCCAGGCGGTACGTCTCTTCATAAAATCTTCTCTATCTGTGGGGACTGGGCTTTATATACCGCTTTTCGCCCTAGCCCGCAAGCGGGGCTCGGAAAGGACCGTGGTTTTCGATAAAATGAGATGCGAACGCGGGAAAAACGGAGGAGTCCGACCATGAGGAAGCCCTTGAGAACCTTCGGCATTTGGCTGGTCATGGGGATTCTGGCCGGCGCTTCAGCGATTTTAGCGGCGTCTCCGAACATTGAGAAACCCGGCCGGCCGCTGGAAGTCACCGTCTGTTCGATCAGCCACGACGATAAAGACGCCGAGGCCAAGCTCGATCTTCTCAAAAGCCTGGGAGTGACCAGCATCCAGACCTATATTTTCTGGAACAAGGTCGAGAAAACACCCGGCGTCATGGATTGGTCGGAGTACGACGCCGACGTGGCCCTCTTCCAAAAACACGGGATCCGCTGGGTGCCGTTCGTCATCGCCGGGCCGTGGTACGTGACTCCGGAGTTCATCCGCGCCGATCCTCAAATCGTCAAGTTGCGCTGTCTTGAACACGGCCGCGATTCGGCCATTCCTTCGATATGGTGCGCCCGCCTGCGCGAATACGTCCGCGCCTATCTCCAAAAATTCGCTGAACATTATAGGCCGATGGACGTTCTCGAATCCGTGAACCTGGGCATCTCCGGCGATTACGGCGAGGCGATCTATTCCGTTGTGGGGAATTGGCCGGGCGAATACCATTCCCATGGCGGTTATTGGTGCGGTGACCCTCTGGCCGCGGCCGATTTCCGGAAGGCGATGGCCGCTCTTTATCCGGGCGGCGTCGCCGCGCTCAATAAGGCCTGGGGAAGCCAATTCTCGAAGTTTGACGATCTGTCCCCGTTCCTCCCCGAACGGGCCCCGTCCGAGCGCGCCTGGCAGGAGGAGCTTCGCTGGTATCGAGCGGCGATGACCGCCCATGCCGATTTCTGGATGAAGACGGCCCGGGAGTTCTTTCCCGACACGGAGATCTATCTATGTACCGGCGGGGACATGGCCCCGGAGCATGGTTCGGATTTCGTGGCCCAGGCCAAGGTGGCGGCGAAATACGGCGGCGGGATCCGTATCACCAACGAATCCAGCTCGTTCCCGATGAACGTCCGCCTGACCCGCATGGTCGACGCGGCCGGCCGTTTTTACGGCGCCTATTTCGGACACGAGCCGGCGTCGGCTGTCACCCCGGCCGGAATGCTCGGCCGGCTGTTCAACGCCGTCACGGCCGGAGCCCGCCAGATTTTTCTCTACAATACTCCCGAGCTGATCGGGGAGGCCGACGGCAAGCCCGTCCCCGGGGAGGGCGGGAGGCACCACAAGGAATACGGCGGGTTCCTAAAAACCGTGGTTCCGGTTGTCGATGTCGGATTTTATCACCCCAATCCTCCGGCCAGGGAATCTTGGGCGGCCCGGCAGGAATTCAGCGACATGGTCTCCCGGATCCGGCGGTTTATCGATTATGATTTCGTGGACGATCAAATGATCCGGGACGGCGCGTTGGCGGGCAAATCCGTGCTGATCCTGGCCGGCGCGTCGATCGTCGACGCCGCCGCGATGGCCCGCATCGAGCGCTGGGTGAACGACGGCGGCGTTCTGTTCGTCCTGGGCTGCCGCCCCACGGATTGGGACGGCAGCCGGGCCGCTTTCGACGCTCTCGCCGGATTCACCGCGGCGACCGACGAGATCCAGGGCATCACCGAGATGGTCGCGGAGAAGCCCAAGGTCCTGCCCTCGATTGCCGCCTTGTCCGGCGTTTTCCTGACCCGGGCCTATACCGGGCTGGCCGACGACATCCGGCCGCAGCTCTCCATGCGCTACGCGCCGCAAGGCAAGGGTGCTTGGCGGAGAAAAATGGGGAAGGGCGAGCTGTGGGCGTATTACGGCCCGATGGACATGAAGCAATTGGAGCAGGACTGGGTCGTGGCCCAAAACGTCCCCTTGCGTTTTCTCCAGGATGGGATCCGTTCCAGCGTCGCCGCCGGCATCCTGAAGAAGGAACCGGCGACGCTGAATCGGACGGCGGGCGACATATTCCTGGCCGAGACGACGGAAGGATTGTGGGCCCTCAACATGGGAACGGCTGGCCGCTCCTTGCCCGGGCCGGCGGGCGCCGTCGAAATCCCTTCGCGTTCAATCCGCCGCATCCGCTGATCGGACGCGGGGCGCGACTACGTAAAGTAAATTTTTTGAGGCACAAACACTCGTCCGCGATCTAAAACGCGGCCGCGTGCGGCGGAACTTGATTCCCAGAAAGATCGGATCGGGGTCGCGTCTACAGTTCGCTAAAAATGAAACTCCACCCCTTGAATCGTCTAGATATTGGCGAACTGTAGACGCGACCCCGAAGAGATTATTTTTTATACAAGAAAACGCTGTGCTCGATTTTCTCTAAATCAATGACCGTGGCATTCCCGATTTCCTTGGCGTCCCAGCCCGGGACGACGTAATTATGGGAGACGACGAGCGTCCCCGGCTTGAGGTCCTTCTCGAACTTGGGCCGGAGGAGCTCATTGGATTCAGGCAGGAGATAGAGGGCCACGACCGTAGCCTTGGAGATGTCGATCTTGGTGGCGTCGGCCAGGATGAATTTGACCAGATTTTCGACCCTGTCCCTCTTGGCGTTGGCTTTGCATTCGTCGATGCGGACGGGATCGATGTCGATGCCCACGCCATGGGCGCCGAAAGCCTTGGCCGCATAGAGGACGATTCGGCCGTCGCCGCAGCCGATGTCATAGACGATGGAGTTTTTGTTCACCTGGGCCATGTCCATCATCTTGACGATCACTTCGGGCGGCGTCGGGACCCACGGGGCCAGGTCCTCGGCGTCCGCCCGCCCGTGCGCGCCCTGGTAAATATCGATCGCGCCGGCCCGGTCGTAGCGGAACGAATAGGGGCGGCCCGGATAGAGGCTGTAGCTGACATCGCGGCCGTCTTTCTTATAGGTGACGGACACGGTCTGCACGGCGGGAAAGCGATCGATGGCCCCGATCGCCAGCGTCCGCGTTCTGGGTTTGACGTTGGCTCCCGGTTCCTGTTCCTGGAGAGCATAACGGACCGTCTCCTTGGTCACATTGCGGATGGTGATTTCCTTGGGCCCCGGATCGATTTTGCGGGCGGGCGTCTTCGTGGCGTCGACGGAGAATTGCGGCGCCCCGCAGAGGAGATAAACCGAGGCGGCGGCCACGGCCGCCGCGGCGAGGATCAGGACGAGCCCGGCTTTTTTCTTCATGAGGTCACGGTAACGGAAGCGGTGCCGCTTGTCAACGCGGCGGGTTGATTCGGCACTCGTCCGCGATCTTAGGCCCGGCCGAGTACGGCGGAACATGATCCCCCGGAAAATTCCCGGGGCCCCTGCCACCGCCCCATAGGTTGATTCGCCGGCGAACGAAACGGTAAGATAAGGGCGTTTTCAACGCCCCATTATCCTGGAGTCCGCCATGGTTCGTTCAACCCGATTTCCCCGCCGCGATTTCCTGAAGAAGTCGCTCTCCGCCGCGGCGGCTTTGACCATAGTTCCCCGTTCCGTCCTTGGCGGCGCGGGGTATATCCCGCCCAGCGACCGGCTGACCAAGGCCGTCATCGGCGTCGGCGGCATGGGCCTGGGCCACCTCAAGTATGAAGGCGCCCGCCTCCTGGCCGTCTGCGACGTCGACGAGAACCACCTCCAGACCGCCCTCGAGGCGGGCGGGTCCGGCGTCGCCGGCTACCGGGATTTCCGCGAGGTCCTGGCCCGGCCCGATATCGACATTGTTCATATCGCCACCCCGCCCCATTGGCACGGACTGATGTCCGTGCTGGCCGCCGAGGCCGGCAAGGACGTCTGGTGCGAAAAGCCCATGACCCGGACGATCGGGGAGGGGCAGAAAGTGATCGAGGCCGTCCGCCGCAACGGCCGCATCTTCCGCGTCAACACTTGGTTCCGCTTTTCTGACGTCTTTTACGGCTTTGCCACCACGGTCAAGCCGATCAAGAAGGCCGTCCAGAACCGCCTGCTTGGCTGGCCGCTCAAGGTCACGGTCAGCGGTGTCACCGGCTTCGACTGGAAGTTCTATTGGAGCGGCAAAACATACCTGCCTCCCCAGCCCGTGCCCAGGGAGCTCGATTACGACTTCTGGCTCGGTCCCGCGCCGGCCAAGCCTTACCATCCCCACCGCGTCCATGGGACTTTCCGGGGCTACTGGGACTACGACGGAGGAGGGCTGGGGGACATGGGCATGCATTACCTCGATCCCGTCCAATATCTCCTGGAAAAAGACGGCACCAGCCCCATTTCGATCGAGGCCGAGGCGCCCCAGCAGCATCCCGACGCCTGCGGGACCTGGCGGCGGGTCCGCCTCATCTACTCCGACGGCTGCGAGATCATCCTCGACGGCGAGAACCGCGACACCCAGGCCCCTTTCATCGAGGGGCCGGAAGGCAAGCTCTACCGCGGGTTCCGCTCGGACGTGGCGGGCTTTCGCGAAAAGGTGGCCTCGCTTCCCGACCCCGAACCGCAGGCGACGGACTTCGCCCGTTCCGTCCGCGCCCGCCGCAAGTTCGCCCTCAATGAGGAAAACGCGCATCGCTCCTGCACTCTGGTCAATCTGGCCAAAATCGGAGTGCGGTTGAATCGCCCGCTCAAATTCGATCCCGACCGCCAGGTCTTCATTGACGACGAAGAGGCCGACCGCCTCATCAATGAGCCGATGCGGGCCCCCTGGACGCTGTGAGGACGCCATGACCGGAACGACGATGAAATCCAAGATTCGCCTTTCCCGCGCGGTTCTGGCCCTTTTGCTCGCCGCGGCGGCCGCGGCCGCGCCCGCGAATATCCGGGCTCAGGTCCCCGGTGCGCCTGCCGACCTTTCGGATCGCGTCGGCGCCGTCCTTCTCCGGTTCCCATCCGCCTCCGGCCCCGACCGCGATGCCGCGGCGGCCGCTTTCCTGGCTCTGGGCGAGCCCGGCGTTCTGGAAGCCTGCCGCCGACTGGCTCCGGCCGGAACGGAGGATGATTCGCTCGTCCGCTACGCCCTCCACGGAGCGACGGTTTATGCCGCCCGCGCCGGCGCGGAATCGGAGCGGGCCGTATTCGCCGCCGCCCTCCTAAAGGCCCTGGCGGTCCATCCCAACGCCGAGGCCAAGGCTTTCCTCATCAGCCAGATCCAATGGGTCGCCCATGACGATTCCGTTTCCGCATTGGCCGCGTATCTCGCCGATCCGGACCTGGCCGATCCCGCTTCCCGCGCCCTGGTGACGATCCGCGGCGCCAAGGCCGAGAAAGCCCTGTTGACGGCCCTGACCAGGAGTCCGGGCGCCGCGCCGCTTCCCGTCATCCAGGCCTTGGGCTCCCTGCGCAGCCGCCCCGCCGTGCCGGCGCTTCTGGCGCTCCTGCGGAGCTCCGATCCCGCCTTGCGCGAAGCGGTCCTGAACGCCCTCGCCGAAATCGGCGACCTTTCCGCTCGACCCGCGCTTGAAATGATTCCTCTTTCCCTGTCCGGCGTGGAGCGGATCAAAGCCGCCGAACGCTTTCTCCGTTTCGGTGAACGGCTGATCGCCAACGGCGAGAGGGAGGGCGGCCGGGGCATCTTCCGCTCCATTCTGGCCAATTATGCGGCGCCGTCGGAAAATCAAATCCGTTCCGCGGCCCTGGATCTGCTCGGCCGGGAACTGGGCCAGGCCGTCCTTGTCGATCTCCTCAAAGCCGCCGAGTCTCCCGACCGCATGTTTCGCCAGAAAGCTTTGGCCATGGCCGAGCCCCTCCGGGCCGCCGGCGCCTCGCCCTGGATTGCCAGGGCGGCTTCGCTGCCGCCCGCTAACCTGGCCGACGTGATCGCCATGCTCGGCCGGCGCGGGGACAAGGACGCCGAGTCTTTCATTCTGGACGGGCTGAAGAGCGGCGAAGCGGCGGTTCGCTGCGCGGCCATCACGGCCTACGCCCGAATGAACGGTGCGGCCGCCGCCGACGAGCTGATGCCGTACTTCAGCTCCGAAGATCCGGACCAGGTTCAGGCGGTCTTCGACGCGGCTGAAGGCTGGCCGACCGATCTCGTCGTGGCCAAGCTCATGCCGGTCTTTCCATCTCTTCCCCTCGCCGCCAAGAGAGCGGCCGTTGAGATCTTCGGCGGACGAGAGGCGGGTGCCGCCGTCCCGCTTCTCCTTGATTCGGCCGACGCCAAGGACGAAGGCTTGCGCGCCGCTGCCTTGACCGCCCTCGAATCGGCAGCCCGGCCCGAAGACCTGCCCGCCGTGCTCGAACGTCTGGCCAAGGCCTCGGCCAAGAAGGATATCGTCGCCCTGCAAAACGCGGCGACTGCGGCTTCCAACCGGATTGCCGAACCCGAGAAGCGGGCGGACGCACTCCTGGCCGCCCTTAAAAAAGCCAGAAAAACGAAACGCGCCGATTTCCTGCGGCCCCTGGCCCGCATCGGCGGGGCCAAAGCCCTCCAGGCCGTCGTCGCCGACCTCCGGCACAAAGACCCAGCTGTCCAGTCCGCCGCGGCGTATGCCCTGTCCAACTGGCCGGATGCCACGGCGCTCGACGGGCTTTTCATGATGGGACGCAGGGCGGCCGATTATAAAACACGTTACCTGGCCCTGCAGGGTATCGTCCGCCTGCTGGGCGAGCCTTCGGACTCCGCCGGCCGTATCGCCCGCTGGCGCGAAGCCTTCGACTTGGCCGTCCAGCCGGACGAGAAGACCCTGGTGATTGCCGGACTGGGCAATATCCGGGACGCCGAAGCGGCCCGGATCGCATCCGGTTTTCTGGCCCGGCCGGAATACCAGGACAAGGCTGCTTCGGCCATCGTCCGGATGGTGATGCCCGCGCCCCGCCTGGAAGGGTTGGCCGGTTTCGAGGCCGTCCTGGCCCTGCGCGGAGCCCTTCCTTATTTAGAAAGCGGCTACGACCGCGAACAGGGCGAAAATTACGCCCGGGGGCTTCTGCTCCAAGAGGGTTTCGAACAGAATTTCAACGGCAAGGACCTGGACGGGTGGAAGGGCCTGGTGGCCGATCCGCCGGCTCGGGCTAAAATGACGGCCGAAGAGCTTCTCCAGGCCCAGGCCGAGGCCGACGACCTGATGCGCAAACACTGGCGCGTCGTCGACGGGGACCTCCTATTCGACGGCGCCGGCCACAGCTTGTGCACGAAGAAGGATTTCGGCGATTTCGAGATGTTCGTCGACTGGAAGATCGAACCCAAGGGCGACTCCGGCATCTACCTGCGCGGATCTCCGCAGGTCCAGATTTGGGATCCCGCCCAATGGCCGGAGGGTTCGGGCGGCCTCTATAATAACCAGAAAAACCCCAAGAACCCCCTGGTCAAAGCCGACCGCCCCATCGGCGAGTGGAACACTTTTTATATCCGGATGGCCGGCGACAAGGTGACCGTTCTGCTCAACGGAATCCGGGTCGTCGACAATGTGGTCATGGAAAATTATTGGGAGCGGGACAAGCCCCTCTATCCCGTCGGGCAAATCGAGTTGCAAGCCCACAGCACCAACCTGTCTTTCAAGAACATCTTCATTCGTACACTCTCCGACGCGGACAAGGCTTCCGCATCCGGCCCGGCGGCCTCTTCGGCGGAGGGGTCCGAAGAGGGATTCATCGCCCTCTTTAACGGCCGCGACCTTCTCGGCTGGCGCGGCGACACCAAGGGCTATATCGTCGAGAACGGCGTCATTGCCGCCCTCCCGGAGGGCACGGGCAATCTCTATACGGAAAACGAATATTCCGATTTCGATCTGCGTTTCGAATTCAAGCTGACCCCCGGCTCCAACAACGGCATCGGCATCCGCGCCCCGCTCAGCGGCGACGCGGCCTATGTCGGCATGGAAATCCAGGTCCTGGACGATTCGGCCGACCAATACAAATCCCTCAATCCTTATCAGTACCACGGCTCGGTTTACGGCGTCGTCCCCAGCCGGCGCGGTTTTCAGAAACCTGTCGGAGAATGGAACACGGAAGAGATCATCGCCCGCGGCCGCCGGATCACGGTCCTCCTCAACGGCACGACCATCGTCGACGCCGACATTGACGCCGCCGCGGCGTCCGGGACGGTCGACCATCGGGATCACCCCGGACTGAAGAACGCCGCCGGCCACATCGGCTTTTTGGGCCATGGATCGCGCGTCGAATTCCGCAACCTCAGGATCAAGGAGCTCCGCTGATGACGAAAAAAACCGCTCTCCTCGGACTCGTTCTCCTCTGCTCGGCGGCCTTTCTTCCGGCCCGGAATACGGGGCCCAAGGTGTATGTTTCGGTGGATATGGAAGGCATCTGGGGTGTGGTCCATGGCGACCAGGTCTCTTCGACGACCCCCGATTACGGCCCGGCCCGGAAGTGGATGGCCGAGGATGTCAACGCCGTTCTCAAGGGGTTGTGGGCGGCTGGGGCCGCCGAGATCGCGGTCAACGATTCCCACGGCGGCATGCGCAATATCCTGGCCGACACGCTCGATCCGAGGGCATCCTTGATTTCGGGCACACCCAAACCGTTGTCCATGATGCAGGGCCTCGACTCAACGTTCGACGCGGTCGTCTTCGTCGGATACCACGCCAAGGCCGGGACGGCCCAGGCCAACCTCGATCATACGATTTCCAGCTCCACGGTCTACGCCATTCGCGTCAACGGCCGCGAGCTCCCCGAGCTGGGCCTCAACGCCGCGATCGCCGGGTACTTCAAGATTCCGGTCATCCTGCTGACCGGGGACGGGGAAACGTGCGTCCAGGCCAAGGCCATCCTGGGACAGGGGGTCGAAACCCTCGCCGTCAAGGAAGCCATCGGCCGCACCGCCGCCCGCATGCTGCCGAGGGAGACTGCCTTGAACCGCCTTTTCGAAAGCGCGGCCAGGGCCCTCAAAGCCCTGCCCCAGGCCAAGCCTTTCGTTTTGCCCCCGCCGCTCAGCTTCGAGCTCGAGTTCCACAATAGCGGCCAGGCCGAGCTGCCCCTCCTCGTTCCGGGTGTCAAGCGCATCGGAGGCCGCTCGGTCGCCTTTTCGTCCAACGATTATCTCGAAGGCTTCAAGCTGCTGCGGGCCCTCATCGCCCTCGGCGGCATCAATTAAACCCCCGCGGAGTCGGCCATGAACAAATGCGGCGCTCGAAGTGCGGCCATTCTCCTCGCCTGGACGATAGCCGGCGGCAGCACGCCGGCCCCGGCCGGGCCGGGCAACATCGCCCCTCAGGCCAAGGCCACGGCCTCCTCGTCCCGGCCCGAATTCCCGGTCGCCCAGGTCAATGACGGGGATCGGAAGACGTCCTGGAGCGTCAAGCTCGAGGCCAAGGCGGGGGAGTGGCTCCGGCTCGATTGGCCTTC
>PMCY01000201.1 GCA_003154255.1 Candidatus Aminicenantota bacterium
GGGACGGGCATCGAGGAGCGTCACCTGGCCCGGATCTTCGATCCCTTTTTCACGACCAAAGGCGTGGGCAAAGGCACCGGCTTGGGACTGTCCATCAGCTATGCCATCGTCAAAGAGCACGACGGCCGCCTGACCGTGGAGAGCCGGATCGGCCGGGGCACCTGTTTCACCATCGCCATTCCCAAGGACCTCGATCAACGCCAGAGGCCGGCAGGCAAGCCGGCCGATCCTAAACCAAGGCTTGAGCCATGAACCACCGCGGAACGATCCATGTCATCGACGACGAGCCCGTCATTCATGACGTTTTGGGCCAGCTCCTGACCTCGGAAGGATTCGAGGTCGAGCTATCCTCGAGCGGCGAGGAGGGGCTGGCCAAGCTCGCGGGGCGCTCCTTCGACCTGGTCCTGCTCGATCTGCTGATGCCCGGCCTGAAAGGCCTCGAAGTCCTGCAGGCCCTCCGGCGGATTGACCCCCAGGCCCTGGTCATCATCATCACCGCCTACGCCTCGGTCGAGTCGGCCATCGAAGCCATGAAGAAGGGCGCTTTCGATTACATCCAGAAGCCCTTCAAGCACGGCGAGCTTTTGATGACCATCGAACGGGCCCTGAACCACAAGAGGCTGCAGGAAGAGAACGTCCGCCTCCGTGGCGAGCTCCAGCGCAAGTTCAGCTTCGGGGCCATCATCGGCCGGAGCAAGGTCATGGAGGCAGTCTTCGAGCTCATCCGAGCCGCCGCCCCGACGCGCTCGACCATTCTCATCCAGGGCGAAAGCGGGACTGGCAAGGAGCTTGCGGCCCGCTCCATCCACCAGAATTCCAACCGTTCGGGACGCCCCTTCGTCACCGTCAACAGCGGCTCGCTGCCGCCCGATCTCCTGGAAAGCCACCTCTTCGGCCACGTCAAAGGGGCCTTCACCGGCGCCGTCAGCGAAAAGCAGGGGCTCTTCGAAGCGGCCGACACGGGGACTATCTTTTTCGACGAGATCTCCTCGATCGGACTGGAAACCCAGGCCAAGCTTCTGCGGGTCATGCAGGAGAAGGAGTTCATGCATCTGGGCGGGATCAAGACCCTGCGGGTCGATGTCCGCATCATCGCCGCGACCAACACCGATCTGGAGGAGTTGATCCGCCAGAAGCTCTTCCGTAAGGACCTCTACTACCGGCTCAACGTCATCAAGATCGAGCTGCCTCCGCTTCGCGACCGACGCGACGACATCCCCCTCCTGGTCAAGCATTTCCTCGATTTCTATGCCAAGGAGAACAGCAAGGAAATCGACGGCGTGTCCGAGGACGTCCTGGAAATCCTGGAGCGCACCGCCTGGCCCGGCAACGTCCGCGAACTGGAGAATCTCATTGAACGGGCCGTCGTTTTCGCCAAGGGCCGGGTGATCACCCGGGAAAACCTGCCGGCTTTCCTTCTGACTCCCGAAGACCGGGCGGACACCGACGCCGAAGCCCCCCTAAGCGACCTGAACCTGAAGGGGCAGACCCTGGCCTTCCAGAAACGCTTAATCGATACAACGCTCCGGCGGGCCAAGGGCGTTCAGAAAACCGCCTCCTCGATGCTCGGGGTCAAGCCGACCACCCTGAACGAGATGATCAAGCGTTTGGGGATCGATGTTTCGCAGTTTTAGCCTGCATAATCCATGAATAATGCGGGCTAATTGATTGAGCCCGGGAAACGACCGTCCGGGTCGATCTTGATGCGGGCTGGCCGGAAGGCGCAGGGCACGTCGAACTCCATGACCGGCCCGTCGACGACATACATCCGCCGCACCGGCGCGCCGTTCTCCTCCCACGTCAGCCACAGGGGAAAAACAAACGCCGGCCCCTTCTGGGTCACGCGCAGATGGAGGACGAAGGCCTCGCCTTTCTTCTGCACGGACGTGCCGACCAGGGCCTCCGGCAGGAGATGCGACCCGAACCAGAGGTCGAAGAAAGAGCCCAGGTCGCGGCCGGACACCTTCTCCATGGCCGCCCGGAACTGGGAGGTGCGGGCCGTCTTGAATTTGAAGGCGGCGAAGAATTCCCGCAAGCCGCGGAAGAACGTCTCCTCCCCGAGAAGATCGTTCAGCAGCGCCATCACCACGGCGGCCTTGTCGTAGACGAGGGCCTGGTAGGCCTCGAAATCGATATAGCTCAGCCGCGAGCCCAGGTTGATCGGGCCCCACTTGGATTTTTTCTCCGTCCAGCGGACGAACTTCCGCAAGGCGGCGTCATAGACTTCCGGCCCCAGCCGGGATTTGAGATAGCGCACGGCGGCGAACTGGGCCAGCCCTTCGCTCAGCCATTGATCGCGGTAGGTCGTTCCGCCGACGCCCTGGCCCCACCATTGGTGGGCGATTTCGTGGGCCAAGAAGGACTCCCGCCAGCGGCTCAGGTCCACCGGGCTGTCCGGATTGGGGACCAGAAGGCCATCAACCGAGCGGGGCAAATCGTTGAGGACCACGAAAGAGGCCGGGCTGTGCCCCCCGGCCGCCGGCCACTGACGCTGGACGACGGTCAGCTTCTCGAAGGGAAACGGCCCGAACCATCCCTCGTAGGTCTTGAGCACGGACTTGGCCTCTTCGATCAGGCTCTTGCGGGCGTAGCGGACATCGGAGGCAAAGCGGGCTTCGACGGGAACGGAGGCGTCCGCGCCATTGGTCATCCGGCTGAACCTGCCGACGATGAAGGACAGGTACTTGACGGGGGCCTTGGTCTCGAAACCGAAATACGGATTGCCGACCTTATCTAGGGACGTCACCCGCCGGACGCCGTCGACCTTGCCCTCTTCCACGGGCAGGCCGTTGGCCACGCACTCATAACCCGGGGGAACGATGACCCGGACCCGGGCGGTGAAGAAATCCTCGTCCGGCGGCGCCGGATACCAGAGCTCGGACTGGCTATAGAGATAAGTCTCATAGCGCGGCCCGTCGAAGTAAAAGGAAGCGGTCCGCTGAGGTCCCGCGGCGACGTCAGCGGTCTGCAGGGCGGGTTCGAGCACGCCCCGATAGTAGACGTCAACGACGGCGGTGCGGCCTTTCTCGATCGGCCGCAGGAAATAGACATAAAGGATGTGGCGATAGCGGTCCTGGGTGTAGAACAGCTCCTGCCCTTCGGCATCGTAGATGCGGACGATATCCAGCTTGGGGCTGATATTGAGCTTCAGGCTTTCGAGGGAATCCGGGGACGAAACCTCGATCCGGGCCCGGGCAGAAATATAGTATTTTTCCGGCTGGAAATCGAGGTCGATCTGGTAATTGAGGACGTTCAACCTCTGGCCCAGGGAGACGACCATCCGGCGGGCGCTGGATTCGTCGGCCGCGGGCGAATAGAGGTTGACGATCTGGTCCTTGGCCCTGGACACCAGGTGGATCTCCTCCTCGGAGAAGGGAGAATAGATATAGGTCAGGTCGCCGGCTTTGCGGCTTCGGAATTCAAAGACGGCCTGGTCACCTTGGGGCAGGAAGGACAAGCGGTCGCTGGTCAGGCTGTTTTCTATGGTAAAGGAAGCCGGGTAGTTCGAGCTGAAGACGGAATAGGCCCGGGCGGCCTGGACCCGGCTCTCATCGGCCGGACCCGGCGGGGTCCCGCCCGTGATGCTGATATTGCTCTTAAAGAAGGACGGCGAGAAGCGCAGATAAACGGAATCGATCTTGTCGTCGAGGATGGGCGCGCCGTAGCGCAGCTCCAACTGATACTTCTCCTCGGCGCGGCAAGGCTCGAAGCGGACCCGGCCCTCGCCCAGGACGATAAGGGCCGTCTCGATTTCGGGCAGATTGTCGAAATAGACCCAGGCGTTTTCAAAGACCAGCCGGATGTCCTGATGGCGGATCTCGACGCGGGCTCCGCGAAGGACTCGCTCGGAGGGCAGACGGAGTTTGTAGAGTGTGGAGACGCTGCCGGTGACCTCCTTCTCGGCGATCGTCCATTGGCCGTCCTCTTGGACCGGCAGGATTTTCCAGGTCTCCAGCATGGCCGAGATTTCGTTCTGGTAGAAGACCTGGACGTAGACACGCTCGCGGCCGTCCCGGTCCTTAACCCGTCCGGCCGGACGAAACAGGACCTTGCCCATTTTCCAGCTCTCGCCGAACGAGGCGACGGACAGCCGTTCCTGCTGGCGAAGAGGTTCGGCGAACGCGGCAGCGTAGCCGTCGAAGTCCTTGGACTCGAAGGCCTTTTGTAGCCGGGCGAAAACCGCGTCGGAGGGATACGGTCCGGCCGCCGTCTGGGCCAAAGCCGTGGACAGGAGAAGGATCACGCCTGCGGCGGCGCCCCCGATGCGCCCGATCATGGATCCATTATACCCTGGAACCCGGGAGCGCTTGCGGCTGTTGTTTCGCATGTCGCCTCTGCTCTTGTTAAAGCCGATTTTGTGCCAATCGTCGGACGCCGATCAGACTGGGGTTTCTCCGCGGTATGGGATCTTAATACGGATGGAGAGGCCGCCCGGGATTTACAGAATGTAAACGATTTTTACGTCAGCGGATCGGAAAAGACCGGTTTTATTTGCCGGAATCGCGATTCATATGCTTCTTAAGATCCTCCTCCCAGGTGACGAAGCTGTGGAAGAATTTCATGTCCCCTTCGTTGATCCCGCGGGTGATCTCGGTAATGTGGGACGACGAAGCGCCGAAAGCTTCGACGGCGTAAACCACGGCTTTTTCCGGGTCGACGCGGGCGCCGCACGTGTAGATATCGAGAGCGGCATATCGTTGTTCCGGCCAGGTGTGGGTGGAGATATGGGATTCGGAAATGACCACGACGCCGCTGACGCCGGCGGGCGGAAACTTGCTGAAAGAAATGGCCCAGACCTTGGCCCCGGCGATTTCAGCGGCCTTGACCAGAATATCCTGGACCTTCTCGACGCTGCCGATGACTTTCGGGTTGCAGCCCGAAGCCTCGACGATGTAGTGATGGCCGACCGGTTCATAGATTTTCTTGGGCATCGCGGTCCTCCATGAAAACTGAATTACTAAGCCGAGTATAAAATATTTTACTACAGATTCATCATTCGCCCGGCTAGTACTCGGGGAGCATAAAGAAAATGCAACACATTTAACGCTCCCCGTAGTATGGCAGATTCCCCCCCCCTGTCAATCGAATTCCCCGGATCGTCCCCGAGGCGTACTCGTCTGCGACTCTATACGCAGACGAGTACCGCGGAAACTGATCCCTAGGCAAAGCCTGGGGCCCCTCCCGCGGTTGACATCGGAACGGCCTTGGCATATTGATTTGCCGGAGAAGGAGGACGCCATGGCCAAGATCTATTATGTCGGCGATTGGGCCGTTCTAACCGGGCCCGTATTTGCCGAAACCCCTTTCTATCATTCGGTCAAGGGGCTCGATATCTTCAACTATGGTGTCTGGCTGAAGAACGCCTTGGAATCCTCCGGCGAGCACCAGGTCGAATCCGTCCCGACATGGGACTTCTACAACAAGCTCGGGCCGGGCGATTATGAGAAGATCCTGGCCTATTACGACGCCTTCATCTTCAGCGACATCGACGCCAAGCTCTTTCAGCTCTCGCCCAGCTTCTTCGACCGGGAAAAGTTCGGGCGTTCCGTCCTGACCTTCCCCGACCGCATCCGCCTGACCGTCGAAGCCATTCAGACCGGAAAGTCGGCCCTCTTCCTGGGCGGCTGGTATTCCTTTACCGGCGAGCACGGCAAAGGTGGCTGGGGCCGGACGCGGATCAAGGACATGCTGCCCGTCCGATGCCTGGACTTCGAGGACCTGGAAGAAAGCACCGAAGGCTACTCGCCCGCCCTGACCGAAGCCGGCCGTCCCGTCTTCCAAGGAGTCGATCTGGCCTCCATGCCGCCCCTGTTGGGCTACAACAAGACCCTGCCCCTCGCCGAGGGAACGGTCCTGATGAATGTCCGGGAGACGGGCGACCCGCTCGTGGCCGTCCGGACGCTAGGCCGGGGCCGCGTCCTGGCTTACATGTCCGACCCGGCCCCGCATTGGGGCCTGAACTTCGTCTACTGGAAAGACTACCCGGCCTTCTGGCTGGCCGCTCTTAAGTGGGCGCTGGCCCGCTGAGAACGGCGCTCAACGCTTTTCTTTCAGCCGCGCCAGGAACGGCTCGTTCAGACTGCTGGAAGAAAAGAAGATCACTCCGTCGGCGCCGAGCGTTCGGCTGATGTCCATCTGGGCCAGCATGCCCTCGGGCGTGTTCTGGTTGTGGGACGTCCCGATGCCGATCCCGGCGCAGAGGAGGCACCGGCCCCGGGAATGTTCCACAGCCCGCTTGACGAAGTCGCGGAAGAACGGCTCGTTGTTCGTGTAGAGCATGGGACAGAGCATGTCCACCAGGCCCTGCGCGGTCCAAGCCGCCCAGTCCTGCCCGATCAGGACGCGGGCGTTGTCGGCGTCGGGAAAGACGGCAGCCGAGATCCTCACCGGCCGGCCGATCGTCTTCAGCGACTCGCGAAGCTCGCCGACGAAGTCCGTGACCTGGGCCCGGTTCCATTCCAGCCAGACGTTCCAGATCATGTTGCCCGAATCCTGGGCTTTGATGGCCGCGGGGTCCCATCCCGAATAATCCTTGAACAGGGCCCGGGTCGCGGGATCGAAGCTGAAGTAAGGCTCGGCCGGATCGCAAGGGAATCGAATGTAATCCAGGTGAATCCAGTCGACCGGATACTTGCGGGCAACTTCCAGCATCAGGGACCGCTCGTATTCACGGACGGCCGGCAGGGCCGGATTGGCCACGCCGACCATTTCCTGATGGCGTCCCTTGATGAGCCATTCCGGGTGGGCGCGGACCTGGCCGACGATCCCGCCTTCGGGGAAGACGCAGAACCAGGGATGCACGGTGATGCCCCGCGGGCGGGCTTCCTTGAGGAAGGCGTCCAGGAAATCCCATTGGTATGCCGGATCGCGGACCCCGATGGCGCTGTCGTAATAGACATAGCCGTCGGTGCCCTTGATCATGAGGATGACCGTATCGATCCCGGCCTTGACGTATTCATCCAGCGTCTCACGGATGCGCGGCAGGGCTTTCTCCCGGTCCGCCCCGAACGTCCCCGGATGGGCCCACACGCCGCGCACGGCGGCCGCGCACGGAGAGACGGCCAGAAAACAAAAGAAAGCGACGGCGGCGAGCGAAATTTTCTTTTTCATGGATGCGCTCCTTCCTGATCAGGACGTCCGGCCGCGGGCCAGGCCGGCCAGAAGATCCCGCCCGGCCGCGGCCAGAATCGAAGGGATCTCCGGGGAAAAGGGAAACAGAGCATAAAATTTCGGCGCGCCATGGGCCGCATAATCGCCCGGATCGTCGAACGCGGCGCGGGTCGGGAAATACCCGGCGACGCCGTTGGCATAGCCCACGGGAAAAAGTCCGGGATGAGACTCCGCCCAGAATCCCCGGTAGGCCGAGAAGGCCTCGCCCGGCAGGCCCAGGAGGACCGGTCCGGCGAGGTCGAGGACCTGGAGCGGAACGTTTTCAATAAACGGCGCCGCGGCCAGGCGATCACGGGCTTCGGCCGCGGCTCGGGCCCAGGTCCGGGCGAAGCGGTCGGCCTGGGGGAAGGCACCGTTCTTTTCCAGAAAAGCGGCCGCTTGCCCTTCGATCGCCGCAACGGGCGGGACGATCAAGGGCAGGCGGATCCGCCTTTCGCAGGCGGCAATCCGCGCCTCGGCGAATGGGGCGGCAAAGGCCTCGCTCTTCCATGCGCGCCGGGCGATGATCGTCCCCAGAAGACCCAGATCCTCGGGCGTCCCCGCGCCCCATCGGTTCAGGTTCGTCACGGGATCGATGTCGCCGCAGAAGCCCTGCAGGACGAGGGCCCGGGCGCCGGTTTTCTCGACGGCCCGCACGGCCGCGCCGGGCCAATCGGCGGACACGGCCCGGCCGCGGCCCAGGACGACGGCGTGGCAGGCATAGCCGAGGAGCATCAGCCGGTCGCTCCCGCGGCGGAGATGGACAACCCGCAGGACGGGATCGATCTCTTCGAAGGATTTGAGGCGGCGGTTGTATCCGATCGGTTCGAGCGTCTCCTGGGCGTAGGAGATCCGGGCTTCCCGCGCGTCCGCCGCGGCCCGTTCCGCCGCGGCGACGATCTTGGGCACAAGGCTCCGGACATAGGCCGGATCGGNNAGCACGTGGTCCATGGAAAGGCCGAGCGCGGCGGCGATGCGGCGGCGCACGGCATCCGATACTTCAACGGTGAGACCGATCAGATCGCAGGAAACGAGGATGACGCGGACACCGTCCTTTTCCAGAAAGACGGCCCGGGCCTTGAGATCGTCGAGAACGGACTCCGCCCGTCGTTCCAGGTAGAAACCATATCCCGCGAGTTCCAGGCCCAGGGACGGAGTGAGGATCGTCTCGCCATAGCCGGCCGCGAGTGTCGTCATGCGCATGCTCCCGGATGCGGCCCGTCTAGGCCAGGACGCGCCGCATCAGCCAAAAAGCGAATCCCCCGGCCAGCCCCAGGCCCAGTCCGAAGCGCAGCCAATCACCGACGAAGGCCGCGTTGGTGGCCAGAACCAGCCCAAGGGAGACAAGTATCCCAATCACGCTGTCGGCCACGAGGCGTCCAGAGGACGGTTCATCGGAGGGCGGCAGGGCCGCCGCTTCCCGGATATCGGCCCACCATCCGGGCGGCCTGCACCTGCGGTAGAAAGCCACCAGCGTCTCGCGGCTTTCGGCCGGAGTCAGGAGAGTCACGCCGACGAGGACGATCAGGCTGAGGATGAAGAGAAGGCCGGTGCTCTGCCAAAACGGTTTGTCCTGGAAATCGAGGATGAACCAGAACAGGACGGACAAGGGCAGGCCCAGGACGAGGGCGGCCAATTCCCCCCAAACGTTGAAGCGCCACCAGAAGAATCGCAGCCAGGACAAGGGCAGCAGAAAGACGACCATGACCGAGTTGATGAACAGAAACCAGCTGACCATCCCCTTGACCCAGAGGATGGAGACCAGCGCGGCGAAGACGAACAAGCCCAGCGTCGTCAGGCGGCTGACGGTGATCTGCCTCCGCGGCGAGTCACGAGGCCGGAGGGAGCGATAGAAATCGTTGACCAGGAGGCTCGATCCCCAGTTGATCATCGAGCTCAGGCCGGACATGAACGCGGCCAGCTCCGAGGCGACCAGCAGGCCGGTGAAGCCGGGCGGCAGGCGGGTTATTTTGATCAGCGTACCCCAGGCATATGCGGGATCGGTCAGCACGGGCATGCCGGCCGGCGCCGGGCCGACCTGGGCCAACAGGTCCCGGGTCCAGAAGAGGGAGATGGCGATGATCCCCAGGCCGATGAGCGGGATGGTCCGCAGGGAAAGCGAGAGGAACGAATTGAAGAGCTGCCCGGCCATGGCCTGCTTCTCGTTGCGGGCGGCCATGAAGCGCTGGGCGGTCATGCCTTCCCCGGCGGTCGGCGAACCGGCGAAGAAAAGGCCCTGGACGACGAGCAGGACCAGGGTCAGCAAAGGGATCTGGGAAGTCGGCGGGAGCTGCTGCAAAACGCGCGGCCGGGCTGCTGCGGCTCGGGCCAGAATGGCGGCCCAGCCGCCGTGCTGGGGGACGGCCAGAAAAAAGAAAACCAGGTTGCCGGCCAGGAAAATGCCGAATTGCATGATGTCCGTGTAGACGACCCCGATCAGCCCGCCGAAGACGGTGTAGACCGCGGTGATTCCGCCGAAGATGAGCAGGATCTGGACCTCGCTGAGGGGCACGAGCGGCTTGATGGTCTTGGCGAAAAAGCCCGTGATATAGCCGATGACCAGGATGGAAATGGAAAAAAGGAGGAAGGCGTAGACTTTGCGGGCCAGGCGGGCCGGACCGCCGCCGTAGCGCAGGGTGATGAGCTCGGCCGTGGTGACGATCTGCATGCGCCTCCACATCCGGGCCCAGACGATGGCGACCAGGGGCATCCAGATGATCCAGGAGCCCCACCAGAACCAGTTTCCGACCAGGCCGAAGACCAGGACGAGCATGACGAAGGCGCCGCCGCCCGAGGAGTACGTGGCCGTGTTGGACAATCCGATGGCCCACCAGGACAGGCTGCGGTTGCCGGTGAAGTAGCCGCCGACCCCTCCGCGGGAGGCCTTGCGGGTGAAGCGCAGACCGACCGAGAGCGACAAGGCGCACAGGACGATGACGACGATCCATTCTCCGGTGGTCATGCCGCGGTCCTCCTCGGAACGGAAACGGGGCCGGGGCCCGCGGCGTCAGACGTGGACGCGGGCTTCGTTCTTGATCGTATTCAGGACGATGTTGGTCATCGTCCGGGAGACGTTTTTCATGGCGTTGATCTTCTTGAGAAAGGCGTTGAGGTCCTCGCGCCCCTGAAAATGGGCGACGACGAGCGAATCCCACTCTCCGGTGATGTCCAGGACGCAGTTGACATGATGGTCGAGGGCAATGCGCCTCTGGGTCTCCAGGAGCTGGCCCTGCTTGATGGTCATCAGGACGACGACGGTCAAATCGTAACCGAAGGCGGCCGGATCGACCACCGGGATATAACCCCGGACGGCGCCCGAGGACTCCAGCTTCTTGATGCCCCGGATGACCGAGGTCGTCGACGTCCCCAGCTCCTTGGCCATCTCGCGGAAGCTCTTGCGGGCGTTGGCGTTCAGCGACCGCACCAGCTTTTTGTCCATGGCGTCGATCATCGGTGTCTCCCCCTGCTCCCCCGGCGGGAACATTGATTGATTCGATCGGCGTCCTCGAAATTGACAGACGCTTCTCTTTTTTTTAAAATATACGGCAATGCGCCGCTCCGGAAGCGGTTCCGGGAAGAAAGTCTAAGCCAAGCCCGGGTTATTTTCAAGGAGAGGAGAGCGTTTATGGACAAGACGACGAACCGCGGCGATTCCAAGGATTTCGGCTTTCACGATGAAGAGGACGTCCTCAAGACCGTCCTCGACCCCCGCAACCGCATCGAGTTCATCCGGGTCATCTTCCCGGACATCCTCGGCCGGATGATGGACTTCTCCTTCCCCGTGGCCGAGCTGGAAGACGCCTTCCGCGACGGCAAGGGTTTCGACGGCTCATCCGTCGAGGGCTTCGTCCGCATCGAGGAGAGCGACCTGAATATCAAGCCCGACCCGACCACCTGCCGGGTCTTTCCCTGGACCTACCGGGGCTTCGACGCCGATACCGAGTGGCGCGAGGCGGTCATGTTCGGCGACATCCTGAATCCGGACAAAACCCCCTACGCCGGCGATTCCCGCGGCGTTCTCAAGCGGGCCTTGACCCGGGCCGCCAAGGAATTCGGTTTCGACGGGTTCAACGTCGGCCCGGAGCTTGAGTTCTTCATCTTCCCCAACGACCATCAAGGCACGCCCCTGGATGACGGCGGCTACTTCTTCGCCGGCCGACATGGAGAGATCCGCAAGGAGATCCAGCTTCTGCTCAAGCGGATGGGCATTCCGGCCGAATACGACCACCACGAGGTCGCCCACGGCCAGCACGAGATCGATCTGCGCTTCACCAACGCCCTGGCCATGGCCGACATCGGCATGCTCTTCCGATACATGGTCAAGCGGGTGTCCCGCATGCACGGGCTCTATGCCACGTTCATGCCCAAGCCCATCAACGGCCAGAACGGCAGCGGCATGCACGTTCATCAGTCGCTGTGGAAGCAGGGCCACAACATCTTCTTCGACAAGGACGGCAATTACCAGTTGTCCGACACCGCCCGGGCCTACACGGCCGGCCTGATCACCCATGCCCGGGAGGCTTCGGCCATTTATAGCCAATGGGTCAATTCCTACAAGCGTTTGATCGAAGGCTACGAGGCGCCGGTCTACATCGCCTGGGGCCAGAAGAACCGCTCGGCCTACATCCGCGTCCCCCGCTACCAGCCCGGCAAGGAGAGGGCCACGCGCATCGAGCTGCGCTCGCCCGACCCGAGCTGCAACATCTACCTGGCCTTCGCCGTCATGCTGGCGGCCGGACTGGACGGCATACAGCAGAACCTGCCCCTGCCCGAGCCCGTCGAGGAGAACATCTATATGATGAGCGCGGCCAGGCAAAAGAAGTTCAAGATCGACACCCTGCCCCGCGATCTGGACGAGGCCGTCTCGCTGATGGAGAAAAGCCCGCTCATCCGCGAGACCCTCGGCGAACACATCTTCGCCAAATTCGTCGAGAACAAGCGCCAGGAGATCGAAGACTACCGCAAGAACGTCGGGGCCGAATACGACAAGCAGGTCAGCGAATACGAAGTCAAGCGCTTCCTGCCATTCCTCTAAGAACGGACCGGGCCTACTTGGGGCCCAATCCGAGGGATGAGACGTCCATGAGGAAGAGGCTCAGGGTCCGCTTTCCGGGCTGGCCGCCGCGGCTCGAGGAAAAGGCCAGAAGCTT
>PMCY01000355.1:0-1122 GCA_003154255.1 Candidatus Aminicenantota bacterium
TCCAGGCGAGCGCCGGGTTCGGCGCCGGCCGCCTTGGCCAGATCGGGCGGAAGATCGATGCGGCCGATCTTGTCGACGGTCAAGAAGCGCCTTTCGGGAACCCGGACGGGATCGGGAGCCGGCCGCGGCTTATCGCCGGGGCCGCCCACCCCTCCGGGAAATCCGCGCGATCCGCCTTCGCCCATTTTCTTATACCGCCGGCCGTCAGGACATGGTCCGGACAGTGAAATATTTTTTTCGGAAAAATAGGGCGACGTTGACCAGCCCGATCANNGCGGCGGTGAAGGACAGCGTCGCCGACTTGGCATAATCCGCGCCGACTTTCCGGCTCATGAAGAACGAAACCATGAACATGATGATGAAGTAAAAAACGAGCGGCACGGCGATGCGCAGGACGTCGAGCGGGATCTTGACGATGAATTCGCCTTTGAGAGAGAACATGACGACGATGGTGAACAGCAGGGCGATGAGCGTGATGGGGCTGATTTTGGGGATGAATTTCGTCTCGTACCAGGTTTTGCCCTTGAGCTTGAGCAACGCGAAACGGGTGACGAGGCCGGCGATGAAGGGGATTCCCAGATAGATAAAAACGCTCTTGGCGATCTGGCCGATGGTGATGCCGACCGCCGTTCCCTTCAGACCGACCCACCCGGGTAGGACGGTGATGAAGACATAGGCATAGACGGAAAAGAAAAGCACCTGGAAAATCGAATTGAAGGCCACCAACCCGGCCGCATATTCCGTGTCCCCCTTGGCCAGGTCGTTCCNNTGCAGCGGGCCAGCCCGATGAGGATCAGGCCGTACATGTAATGGGGGTATCCGCGCAGGAAAATGACGGCCAGAGCGAACATCAGAAGCGGTCCGATGATCCAGTTCTGGACGAGGGAGAGGACCAGGACGCGCCCGTTGCGGAAGACATCCCCGAGCTCCTCGTATTTCACCTTGGCCAGAGGCGGGTACATCATCAGAATCAAGCCGATGGCGATGGGGATGTTGGTCGTCCCCGACTGGAATTTGTTGATGAACCGGACGAAGGCCGGAACGAAATAGCCCAGGCCGACGCCGACGGCCATGGCGGCGAAGATCCACAGCGTCAAGTAGCGGTCGAGGAGTCTAAGCCGG
>PMCY01000355.1:1237-3781 GCA_003154255.1 Candidatus Aminicenantota bacterium
TCCGGCGCCGTCGGGCCGGGCAATTTTTCTTGCGGATCCCCTCTTTTCGGCAGATCTTCAATTTTCTCCGATCGGCGGTTTCCGTCCGCGCGGCCTCCCCGGATTGCGGCGGGAAGATTTTCAGAAGAGGGGCGATCGTGGCCCGGACTCGCGTGGGTATGCGGTAGATGATCCACTGACCGTCCCGCGTGTCGTCGACCAGGCCGGCGTCCCGCAGGATGCGCAACTGATGGGAGATGCGCGATTGGGCCAGGCCCAGAATGAACATCAGCTCGCAGACGCACAGGTCTCCTTCGAGCAGGAGGCCGATGATCCGCAGGCGGGTCCGGTCGGACAGAGATTTGAAAACATGGAGCATTTCCGTCATGGGCATCTTGACCTCTGGAGAGGAGCAGTATATGATAATATCTTCATATATTCAAGTCTTCCAGAGGCCGCTATGACGTCGCCGTCAAGCTCCCCGGTCCGTTGGTTGTTCCCGGTCGTCCTCATCGCGGCCTGGGCCGCTCTGTTCATGAGCCTGGGCCGGATAGCGGATACCGTGACGTTCGGCGGACTGGGGATGCACCGCGGAACCCGATTGGCCGAAGCCCTCCGTTTTTTTATATACGAGGTCCCCAAGGTTCTTCTTCTTCTGGTCTTGATCGTCTTCGTCATCGGCATCGTCCGGACGTATTTCGCCCCGGAACGGACCCGCCGCCTGCTTGAAGGTCGATCGCTTTTCCTCGGCAATGTCATGGCGGCGTCCCTGGGAATCGTCACCCCCTTCTGTTCCTGCTCGGCGGTGCCGTTATTCCTCGGTTTCGTCGAGGCCGGCATCCCCCTTGGCGTGACGTTCTCCTTCCTTATCGCTGCCCCGATGATCAATGAAGTAGCCGTGGTTTTGCTGTTCAGTCTATTCGGTTGGAAGACGGCTCTTGTCTATACGGTCACCGGTCTGGTTATTGCCATAACGGCCGGCTGGACGATCGGCCGCCTGCGGCTCGAGCGTTGGGTCGAGCCCTGGGTCTTTGAGTTGAGGGGCGGTTCGACGGCGTTGGAAGAGGGACGGATTTCCTTTTCCAGCCGCGTCGCCGCCGGCCGGACCGCGGTCAAGGAAATCGTCGGAAAAGTTTGGCCTTACGTCGCCGGGGGAATCGCCGTGGGGGCCGCCGTCCATGGCTATGTCCCCGAGAATTTCATGGCTTCGATCATGGGCAAGTCGGCCTGGTGGTCAGTGCCCCTGTCGGTCATCATCGGGGTCCCTCTTTATTCCAACGCCGCCGGGATAATCCCCATTGTCCAGGCGCTGCTCGAAAAAGGCGCTTCCCTGGGGACGGCCCTGGCCTTTATGATGTCCGTCATCGGGCTTTCGTTTCCGGAGGCCGTCATCCTCCGTAAAGTCCTCAAAATTCCGCTTCTCCTGGTCTTCTTCGGCATCGTCGCCATGGGGATCATGATTGTCGGGTTCGTTTTCAATCTCATTTTTTAAAAGGGGCGACCCGTGAAGAAAAAAGTCCTCTTTCTCTGTACGGCCAACAGCGCCCGGTCGCAGATGGCCGAGGCCCTAGTCAACCACGATTTGGGCGATCGTTTCGAGGCCTTTTCCGCCGGGACCTCCCCCACGACGCCCCGTCCGGAGGCGCTCAAGGTCCTGGCCGAGATCGGAATCGATCATTCCGGGGCCCGGGCCAAATCCATGGACGGATTCGTCGATCAAACGTTCGATTTCGTCATCACCCTCTGCGACGGGGCCAACGAAACCTGCCCGCTTTTCTTTGGCGGCGTCAAGAGGGAGCATCTCGGTTTCGAGGATCCCGCCCGGGCGGCCGGGACGGAGGATGAGCGGCTGGCCGCATTCCGCCGCGTCCGGGACCAGATCAGGCGCGACGTCGAGGCTTATCTCCTATCCACGGATCGGGGTTGAGACCCTATTTCCAGAGAACCTTGCGCAGGTCCTTCAACCCGAATTCCGCCTCCAGACGTGTCAGAAGGGGCGGATACGCCGTTTCGTCCCCGGCCTTGACCGCTTCCTCCCATTCGGCCAGAAGGGGGGCCTCGGCGAACGCATATTCCTTCTTCAGGAAAGCGTGGATGCCGCGGAACGACTGCCAATGGGTGATCATGAGCAGCGCCAGCACGTAGAAAAAAATATTGGGCCCCGGAAGGGGCATGGTCAGGGCCGAAAAAGGCAGAAGCAGCGTTTCGCCGATCAAAATGAGGATGCGGATGGAGCGCTGTTTGAGGAGGAAAAGACGAAAGCGCAGTCCGATATGGGTTTCCTCCTGCGCGCCCGAATAGAAAACGCGGACCTCCCGTTCCTCCATTTTCAAGGCCCGGGCGAAAGCTTGTTCCTGGCGGAGGACGCGCTGGGGAAGGATCATCAGCTTGCGCTTGGCCAGGTCCCAGGCCGCTTGCGTCTTGGTTTTTTTGACATCGTCCGGACGCGGAGGATCGGCGGTGAAAAAGCGGAACTTGCGGCGATAATCACGGACGAAGTGGAAATCGCTCATCGGTGCTTCCGATTATAGAATAAATAGGGGCCGCAGGGGAGATACGAAAAGA
>PMCY01000355.1:3793-4401 GCA_003154255.1 Candidatus Aminicenantota bacterium
GAACGCGTCGGGATCGTCGCGGATGAGGGCCTCGCGGCCGTATTCGAACCAGCGCTGGCTGACCGCGGCCGTGACGCTGACGGCCCCGGCCTTGGCCAATAAATCGTTGAAATAGCTGTCCCGGCCGAACGTCCAGAGCCCCAACCCTTCCAGGCTGAGAAAAACCCGCGGTGCTTTCCGGACCGGGGCCAGCGCGGCCGTGATCCGTCCGAGCTTGCCGGCCAGGACGGCGTTCAAACGGGCTGCTTCCGCAGGTCGCCCGGTGGCCTCGCCGATCCGCTCGATCAGGTGAGGCACGGACGCGAGTTCGTTTCTGATGTCCAGGGTGAAGAGAGGGACGCCGATCTCTTCCAGCTTGTGCAGCACGCTGAGCGGGTTGCCCCGGAAGGCGACCACAACGTCGGGCGCAAGGGCCTTGATCCGTTCCACGTCCGGGTCGAGAAAACCGCCGATCTTCGTCTTCGATCGGGCCTCAGGGGGATAGTCGCAATAGCGCGTGACGCCGACGACGCGGTCGCCCAGGCCGAGGGCGAACAGGATCTCGGTGACGTTGGGGGCCAGGGAAATGATGCGCTTCGGCGGCCCGGCCAGGACGAGAGTTTTCCCGA
>PMCY01000030.1 GCA_003154255.1 Candidatus Aminicenantota bacterium
CTCTTCTCTATCTCTGGGGCGCCATCGGCCTGGCCACGGCGACGGGGCTGCTCATCATCAGCCTGCTTTTCTATTATTACAAGGACAAAGCCCTGGCCGTGACGGCCCGTCTGCTTAAATTCCTGCCCAAGAAAATCTTCGATTCCATTCTTCTTCTGCTCCGGGAATTCACGGATGGATTGAAGATTTTCCACAATCTGGGGAACTTTCTGATTTATCTCGCTCTCGGCGTCGTGGTCTGGCTGAGCATCATCCTGACGTATTGGATCTATCTTTTCGCCTTCCGCTTCGAGGCCCCCTTCGTGGCCCTCTTTCCTTATATTTTCGTCACTGCCGTCGGCGCCTCCATCCCCACCCCGGGCATGGTCGGCGGCTACGATTACTTCAGCAAAATGGGCCTCGTCTACCTTCTGGGCATGAACCCGAACCAGGCGGTCGGATATACGACGGTGGTCCACGCCCTTCAGCTTGTCCTGAACTGCCTGATCGGATATATTATCCTCTGGAAAGAGGGGATCAGCATGTTCCAATTGAAAAAGCTGGGAGAGCGGGTCGAACCATGAGATGTCCCTTCTGCGGACATCTGGAGAGCAAGGTGATCGATTCCCGGGAGAGCAAGAAGGGCATTTCCATCCGCCGCCGCCGGGAATGCGAAGCCTGCCGGCGGCGCTTCACCACCTATGAGAAGGTCGAAGAAATACCCTACATGATCGTCAAGAAAGACGGTTCGCGCCAGATGTTCGACCGCCAGAAGCTCCTCAAAGGCCTGATGAAGGCCTGCGAGAAGCGGCCGATCGCCATGAGCAAGCTGGAGGAGATCGTCGAGGAAATCGAGGCCAAGCTCCAGGAACGGCCGGACAAGGAAATGAAAGCTTCCGAGGTCGGCCAGCAGGTCATGGACCGGCTCCGCGAACTGGACAAGGTCGCCTACGTCCGCTTCGCTTCGGTATACCGGGAATTCCGAGACGTCATGGAATTCAAAAACGAGCTGGAGACCCTGCTCCTGGAGAAGTGACGGGAGCATTCCTTTCGATTTGACAAATCGGGGTCCGGGCATTATCTATTACATCTTGTCCTAAATCGGGCGCCGGCCGGACCGGCCCCATCCAGAGACGACGCAGATGATGAAAAAAATCATTCCGGTCATCCGGACGTGCAAAATCGAAAGTGAGATCCACCGTTTATTGAGCGAAGTCCTGTCGGAGCAGAGGGAAATGCTCGGCCTGGACAGGGGCTGGGTCCTGCCCCTGGACGTTTTGGAGACAGACAAGGATATCCTCATCATCGGAGAGGCGCCGGGCATGGCCATCGAAGATCTGCTCATCGCCCTCCATCCCAGCCGGATCGAGTTCAAGGGCCTGAAGCGGGAGGATGCCGCCCCCGCTTCGGCCAAATATCTCCGGCTGGAGCGCGAGTATGGGGCTTTCCGCCGGGTCCTGGCCCTGCCCGCGGCCGTCCAGACGGACAAGGCCACGGCGACCCTGGAGAACGGCGTCCTGACCGTTGTCCTGCGGAAGCTCAAACCGACCCGAATCAAGGATAAAGTGGTCCGGATCCAGCGCGGCGCGGAATCCGGCGGAGGAAAACATGGCTGAAAAAGATCCCCAGGCCGAAAGCCCGATCGAGGAGGTCGTTGAAGAGCGCGACCAGAAACTCAACATTCCGGCCAAGCTGCCGGTCCTGCTCCTGCGCGATATCGTCGTCTTCCCNNGAAGTCTATGACATGGGCACGGTCGCCCTGATCATGCGCATGCTGAAGCTTCCGGACGGCCGGATCCGGATCCTGGCCCAGGGCCTGACCCGGGCCCGGGTGGAGGGTTATGAGGAGGAGAACGGGCATATTGTCGCCCAGGTCGGCGTCCTGACCGAGCCGGACGAAGGCGAAAAGACACTGGAGAGCGAGGCCCTTGTCCGCAACGTCCGGTCCGGGCTGGAAAAGGCCGCCGCGCTGGGCAAATCCATCCCGCCCGAAGTTCTGATCATCGCCACCAACGTGGAGGAACCGGGGCGGCTGGCCGACCTGACGGCGGCCAACCTCGAGCTCAAGGTCCCCGAGGCCCAGGACATCCTGGAGATCGTCGATCCCGTCCAGCGCTTGAGAAAAATCCATGAGCTGCTGGCCAAGGAGCTGGAGCTTCTCGACGTCCAGTCCCGGATCAGCACCGAGGCCAAGGGCGAGATGGACAAAATGCAGCGGCAGTATTTTCTGCGCCAGCAGATGAAAGCCATCCAAAAAGAGCTGGGCGAGGGCAACGAGCTGCAGGAGGAGATCAAAGGCTACCAGGACAAGCTGAAGAAGCTCAAGGTGGCCGAGGAAGTCCGCGAGGAGNNAATTACCTGGACTGGATGTTCACCCTGCCCTGGAACAAGAGCACCGTGGACAACCTGGACCTGCGCAAGGCCAAGAAGATCCTGGACGAGGACCATTACGGCCTGGACAAGGTCAAAGAGCGCATTCTCGAATACCTGGCCGTGCGCAGCCTGTCCAAGACGATCAAGGGCCCCATTCTGTGTTTCGTCGGCCCTCCGGGCGTGGGCAAGACGTCCCTGGGCCGATCGATCGCCCGGGCTTTGGGCCGCGAATTCATCCGCATTTCCCTGGGCGGCGT
>PMCY01000330.1 GCA_003154255.1 Candidatus Aminicenantota bacterium
ATCGACAGCCAGGGCAATATCTTCATGGCCTGGTTCACGGCTCTGTCCGGCGGGGTCTATACGCGGGCCAGGATCAACGGAGTCTGGGAAGACATCTCCCGCCAGCCGGCGATCGGCCTGACCAAACAGCATCAAATAGCCATCGGCCCGGACGACGTCGTCCACTTGGTTTGGATCGATAAGAACTACGGGACGTTCACCGGCAAGTATTCCAAACGCAGCCGGTCCTTCGCTTGGACCGCCCCTGAGGAGTGGGTCATTCTTGCGGAACCGACCCACCCGTCGATCACCGTCACGCCCGACAATGTTCTCTGGGTGGCCAGCCAGGAGGCGGTTGATCCGATGGAGCATTTTTCCGAGATCTGGATCATGAACCTGAATACGCCCTCGCAGCGCTTTAAAGTCGGCCAGGACATCAGCCAGCACTACCCCCGCATCCAGGCCGACAGCAACGGCAAGCTGCACGTGGCCATCCAGGCCGGCGGCAACGACATCGGCTACGGCACCTTCTATGCCAACAACCTCAACGACGACTTTTTGAATGTTCAGCTCCTTCCGGGGGGGAGGCCGATGCAGGAAGGCATCCATTCCGATGGGCAGGGAAATACGGCCGTCTGTTGGACCAGCATCGGATCCGGAAATTCCTCGCAGATCTATATCGCCTCGCTCAAGCCCATCAGCGTGACCCTGCCTCCGCTCAATCCGACGATGGCCATAACGACGAACGGCGTGATGAAGGGCACGAAGCTGGCATACAATCTGAGCTGGGCCAAAAACCCTCTCAACAAGGACGAGAACCTGGCCGGCTACAAAATCTATGGCCAGGATGTGGGGGGCGCCTGGGTGCCCTATGCGAACGTGCCTGTTACCGATCTGTCGACCACGATCGAAATAAGCAGCCGCTTCCACAAGATGAAATTTGCGATCGTGACCGTGTCCATAAGCGGTTTCGAGAGCGAGCGGGTCACTTTCTGACGGATCTCTGTGCGGCGGGGAGGATGATGCGCGTCGGGGCGGCGGTTTTTTAGGCGTCGCTCCGGCCGCCGGGCGCAGTTTTGACAGCCGCGACGGCGCTGTGATATAAACTGCGGTTCTCCAATCGAAGGATCGAATTTGAGCCTTGTATTCCATCGTCAATCCGCCCCCTGCCTTCTGTGCGGGTCCGCGAAAATATCCAGGTCCCGTCTGATCAAAGGCTACACCATCGTCGATTGTGCCCGCTGCGGCCTGCGCTATGTCCAGGATCGGGTCCGGGAAGACGAGATCATGCGCTATTATCAGCATGATTACTTCCTACCGGGCGACGATCCGACCAACGGATACGAGGATTATTTCCTGATCCGCAAGGAACGGGAAAAGACGTTCCGCCTTTATCTCAAGAAGGCGCTTGGGCACGTCGCCCGTTTCGAGGAAGTCCTGGACATCGGCTGCGGCGCGGGCTATTTTCTGAACGCGGCCAAGCCCTATTTCCATCATCTGACGGGGGTCGACGTTTCACCGGACGCGCTGGCCCGGGCTGATTCTTCGTTCAACCTGGTTTGCAGCGATTTCCATGCCGGGCTGTTNNATCACGCCGAATCGTTCCAGCCTCCTGGCCCGCCTGACCGGCAAGCGCTATGTCTCGTATAAGCTGCCCGAGCATGTCTCCTACTTCGATCCGCGCACGCTGGCCATGGCCTTGGGCGAGGCCGGGCTGGAAATGATCACCTGGCATACTTGCGGCCAATATGCCACGATCGATTACGTGGGCCGGCGGGTCAGCTCCCTCCTCTTCGGCAAGCGCGAGGCGCTGCCCATTCCCCGCTTCCTTGGGGAGCGCACCTTCCATGTCAATACGGGATCGATGCTCGTCCTGGCCCGGCACATCCGGCCCTGACGGCGGCGCTCTCTTTTTTTCCTAATCCAGCAATCTTGCCATGATCGCCGATTTGGCTTATTCTTCACCGGAAAATGGAATTCGATTCGTTATCTTTTTTGACCCTCTACCTCCCGGCGGTCCTGGTTTTGTTCGCCCTGCTCAAGAAAGAGGCGCGTCCGGCGTTTCTCATTCTGGCCAGCCTCCTCTTTTATGCCTGGGAAGGCGAAGGTCTGGTCGGGCTCCTGTTGATATTTATCGGCGTCAACTACCTCCTAGGACGGGGTCTTGGCGCGGCGCGGCCGGCCCTGCGGCGGGCCTGTTTCCTGACGGCGCTGGCCTTCAATCTGGGAGCGCTCTTTTATTATAAATACGCGTTTTTTTTCCTGAAGGCCGCTCATTGGACAAAGGCCGCCGGATCCATGAGCGGCGTGGCACTTCCCCTGGGGATGTCCTTTCTCGTATTCCAGGCCCTGTCGTCGGCCATCGACATTTATCGGCGCCGCGTTCCCGGGACCCCCGGCTTTGCCGGCTTTGCCTTGTATCTCACGTTCTTTCCCAAGCTTCTTTCCGGCCCGATCATCCCGTACCGGGAATTTCAAGCCCAAACCGCGTCGCCGCATCCGGCCCGGGACGAGGATTTGATCCGGGGGATCCGGCGGTTTATCTTCGGGCTGGGAAAGAAAGTCCTTTTAGCCCATACCCTGGGCGTTCTAGCCGATCGTATTTTTGCCCTTCCCCCGTCATCCCTGACCGCATCCCTATCCTGGCTGGGGCTGGCCGCGTTCACCCTGCAGATCTTCTTTGATTTTTCCGGCTATACCGATATGGCCATCGGTCTCGGATCGATGTTGGGTTTCCGGCTTCCGGAGAATTTCAATTTTCCCTATGTGGCCCGATCGATCGCGGATTTCTGGCGGCGCTGGCATATGTCCCTGACGCGCTGGCTACAGGAGTACCTCTTCCTGCCGGTCGCCTACGCCGTTTCACGGCGGATTCCGGCATCGCGCAAATGGGGGATCAAAGCCGAATTCTGGGCTTACGCGATCGGGACGATGACGGCGTTTTTGGCCTGTGGCTTGTGGCACGGCGCCAATTGGACTTTTATCGTCTGGGGCGGCTATTTCGGCCTGCTCCTGGTCATCGAACAGGCCGGACTCCGACGCTGGATGAAGCGTCGGTTCCCCGGACCGGCCCGGATGATCGCCACTTTGTTTCTAGTCATGTTGGGCTGGGTCTTTTTCCGATCGCCCAATCTCGGCTATGCCTGGGCTTTTTTCCGGGCCTTGTTCGGATTCGGGCGGGGTGACGGGATCCGCTATTATCCGGCCCTCTTTCTCGATGCGAAGTTCCTGCTGGCCGGATTGGCCGGGTTACTCGCGGCGACACCTCTCCCGACGGCGGCGGCGATTAAAATTATAGGAGGGCTAAAGGGGCGGTCGTCCCGCCCGGACCGCCGGCCGCGGCTCTGGGCCGCGGCGGTCGATGGCCTGGCCGTCAACCTTTATCTTTTAGCCGTGGCCTTGGCCAGCGTACTCGTCCTGGCGGGCGAAACGCATAATCCCTTTCTCTATTTCAGGTTTTAAAAACGGCATGAGACGAATGATGGGGTCCGGCCTGACGCGCGCGATCTTGGCGGCGGTGCTATCATTCGTCTTTCTGGCCGGGGTCTTGATCTATTGGAATGCGCGGCCGCCGCTGATTGATCTCCGGATCGAGATCGAAGCGGACATGGCCGCCCCGCGGGCTCCGGCCCTGCGATGGGACGGGAAGCCGCTCGCGCCGGCCGCGATCTCCCGCCGCGGCCTTCGGGTCCAGGCCGCATTTGAAGTCCCGCGCACACCCGCCCAGGACGTTCTGGTATGGCTGGGGGAGGCGGTCGAAGATGCGGATTTTATTTCCTTGCGGGTGTACGGCCCGCTGGGGCTTCCGGATTATCGCTTGGATGGGACTCCTTTGAGGCGGCTATTTGGGATTCGTCATTCCTCCGAAAACCGCTTCCAAGCGACGGGACGGTGGCTGGCTCCGGATAAAGTTTTCTATGAAGCACTGGCCTCTCTTCAACGCGATTCGCGATTCTTTGATTTTCTGGCCGTTGCCTTGGCCGTCCTTTTTTTCCTTTTGCTGCGGGCGATCGATTGGCGATTTTCCGGCCTGCATCCCCGCGGCCGGGTCATCGCTTCCGGCGGCCTGATATTTGCGCTTCTCCTCGGCTTTCCCTTGGTGGCGATGATCATGGGAACCTCGCACTCCCTGAAATTGGAGGAAAAGCGAATTCTGGCCCAGGCGCCGGAATTCCGCTGGACTTCCCCGTGGAATTTCCTGCCCCATCTGTCGGACGCTTACGATGACAATTTTCCCTGGCGCCCTTTGCTCATTACCCTTCATAACAGGATCCTGTTGGCCGGGCTGGGGGTTTCTCCCAATTCCCAAGCGCTGGTAGGGAAGGACGGTTGGCTTTTCTCCGACGGGCCCGGCGAGTTTCCCGGCTCGACCGACTATTTTCGGGCCATGGATCCGTTCTCCAGCCGGGAGCTCGAAGCCTGGGCGGCGATACTCGAGGAACGCCGGCGCTGGCTCGATGCCCGCGGCATCTCTTATCTCTTCGTTGTGGCCCCCAACGCCAACACGATCTATCCGGAGTTTATGCCCAAGCGCATCCACAAAATCGGTTTCCGGTCGCGCCTGGACCAGCTGCTCGAATACCTCAAATCACATAGCCGGATCGGGACGGTCGATCTTCGTCCGGCCCTGCGCAATGCTAAATCGATCGAAAAGGTCTATTTTCAGACCGATACGCATTGGAACGATTTCGGCGGCTATATTGCCGTCCGGGAAATCCTGACCGCCGTGGGCCGGCTCATCCCCGGCGTGCAGCCGCTCCCTCTTTCCCGGTTCCATTTCGCTTTTGCGGAGAGAAAAGCCGGGGACCTTTCTCTGCTCGTCGGCTTGGATCAAACGGGGCCTTGGGAGCGGGTGCCCGTTTTGGCGGCCGACCCGCCTCTTCGCTTCCAAAAGCGCTGGCTCACTCCCCGGCACCTCTACACCGATTGCCCGGGCGCCCCTTTGTCCGGACTGGTTTTGTGCGGCGATTCCTTTTATGAAAAGTTGGTCCCTTATCTGGCCGAGGTCACGGAACGCGCCCATTTCATCGAAAACGGGTATTTTGTTTTTTTCAACGATATCATCGACCGGGAGCGGCCTCGTCTGGTCATCGACGAGCTGACCGAGCGGAAATTGATGAGACCGGTTCCCGCAAACCCGCCGCAAATCCGGAGACGCTAGCCGCGCCCCCCGCCTTTTTTTTCTTGTTCCCGGGCGGATTCTTGTCTAAGATAGGGACGTTTTCGGGCACCCGTCCATGAAAAAAAAAGCGCTCGCCGGGCTTCGTTTCCTGACCTCGAAAGGCGGCCTCGTCACCGTTTTCGCCCTTTTCACCGCCCTCTTCCAGGTCTTCGTCCTGACCCGCGCCAAGGCCTTCTATCCCGTCCTGCGGATGCTTTTTGCCTTCCTCGTCCTTCAACTCCTGATCGCTTTCGTTCGGGCGGCCAAGCGCCGCAAGTTCCTCTGGCTGGCCGTTCTTATCATTATTGCGGTCCGGATCCCTTTCTATATTCATGCCGACGGCGCCGTATTGACTTCGGACAACGCCCATGAAGCTCTCCAGGGCGTCGAAATGCGAGACACCCATGTCGCCCCCTATTTTCTCCTCGGGGCGGTCAAGCATATGGGAACGATCAAATACCTGACCATCGCCTTTCTCATGGACGTCATCGGCAGCCGTTACCTGGCTTTTCTTCTTATTCAGATCCTGCTTTTCATCGTTCTTCTCTTCGCTCTCGAGGATCTCCTGCGGAAATCGCTGCACCCGCCGGCCCTTTTCGTTTTCCTCTTCCTGACCCAGTTCGCCTTCATCGAGACGGTCTTCGATTTTTCCTTGTCCCTGCGCGGGGCGCCGTATCTGGATATGCTCTTTTATGTCATCCTGGGGGCGGGCCTGATCGACCGGGATTTCAAGGCCTGGGGCCGGACCATCCTGGGATATTACTTCCTGTTCTTCTCCATTTATATTCATCCTCTGGGCGCCGTCCTGGTCGGCAGTTTCGGGCTCGTGTTCCTTATCCTCTCCTTTATCCGGAAGCGTTTTTGGGCCAATGCCCTGGCGGCAGCCGCCGGCTTGGCCGCCGGTCTTTATCATTGGATCTACTATCTTCTCTTCCTGCCCAAGCCGGTCGCCAGCGGGGGCTGGGAGCAGATGGGCCTTATTCCCTTCGCCCGGATATCGCTGCGGTACCTGGCGGACTACGGGCGTGTCTTGAAAGAAACCTTCCAGGGGATCTTCAACTTCGAATTCTCCTATCTCGCGCCGATTTTCAACGCGGGCCGCGGCGCGGTCGCCGGAGCTTGGATCAATCGAGCGGCGGTCTTCATTTCTTTGGCGGTGACCATCGCTGGTGTCGTTCTGGCCTTGCGGAAGATCGGGCGGCTGATCGGGAAACGGGATCCGCTGCGGGACGAGGATTGGCCGTGGATCCTGGAAACCGTCCTGGCCGCGGCCTTTGCCGCCAAAGCTTTTCTTTTCTATCCGCCCCACAGTGAACCGCGGCACAACTTCGACCTGGTCTTCCTGATCATCCTCTCTTACCTTCTCGTCTTCTCCGCGCTCCTTCGCCGGCATCCCCGGCTCGGCCGCTGGCCGGCCGCGGCGGCGATTGGGCTGGCCGTGCTGACGACCATTCCCCATTACGTCACGTTCTTTGAGGTCGTCCGGGACAAAGAGATGTCTTATCGGAAAATCCTGTTCGTCCTGGAAAAGAGCCATGTCCGCTATCTGACGACGGATTTCATTGTCGCCTACCCGATCTATTTTCTGTCCGGACGGACGATCCGGGTCTCGGATTCCCTGGGCCCGTACACGGTCCATGACTTTTATCGGGAGATGACCGCCGAAGTCGACGCCGCAGCCCCTGACGGCAAGGCCTACATGTTTTTCAGTGAGCGGGCGCCCAATAGACCCTGGCACAAACTGGCCACGGAGATCTTTTTGCGCCGGACGCTGAACGAATTGGCCGAGGCGGGAATCACATACCGTACCCATAAGCTGCGCGACTACATCATTATCGTTCCCCGACGCCGGAATTGACGGCCGGTCATGTCCGAGGGAGGAAGCTCCGTGCATAAAGCTGCGGTCTCGATCGCCGGGGCGGCGATGGTTCTCTTTTTCGCCAACGCCAGGTTCAATTCCTCTTATATCCGGCCCGGGACGCCCGGGGCGATCACCAGTCTCGTCCTGGAAGCCGGGGCGACCTATACGTTCAAAGGTGGTTTCTGCGTCCGCCCCCATTT
>PMCY01000292.1:0-285 GCA_003154255.1 Candidatus Aminicenantota bacterium
ACGAATTTCCTGGCATCGAAGAGATAAAGCATCTCGCTCAGGAATTTATTGAGAAGCTGCTGAAGATCGCCGGCCTCGATCCGGACGGGATGTTCGACGCGCCGCTCGACCTTCTCCCAATCGACCATGATCGACGCCATCGCCAGGGCCGCGTTGGCAAACGCCTCTTCCATGGTCGCGCCGAAGGCTCGGAATTTTCCGTCCGCGGGATGATCGAGCATTCTGTATCGTTCCGTCATGGCAGCCTCTCCCATTGGTCCATGAATTCCGCCGGCCGAAGGATAA
>PMCY01000292.1:361-7250 GCA_003154255.1 Candidatus Aminicenantota bacterium
GAAGCCGGATCCGCCGCTCCCGGGCCAAAAGAAAGGCCCGCTCGGGATTTCCGCCGAAGACGATGGCGGAGAGAAAGACATTTGTATCAAAGACGGCCCGGATCACCGGTCATCTCCGGAGACCGCGGGCCTCGTGGACGAGCCGTTCGATGTCCTCCTCGGACTTCAGTCCCAATTCCGAGACCATTTGGCGGCCTTTCCGGCGGAGGCGCAGCCAGCGCTTTTCGTCGAGATAATCCTCGTAGACGGCCACCATGTCCCGGAACAGCTCGCTTTTCGTCTTACGTTCGAGCTTGGCCAGGTTCTCCACATCACGGTATACCTGGGGAGGGAGGGAAACGGTCAATGTCTTCGTCAAGCGGCTCATGGGCGCTTTCTCCGTGTCTTACTATGTCTTACCATTGACAGAATAAGCCGCCCGCGGTGGAAAGTCAAGGATCGAGGCCGCCCGAATGCGGCCGCTTCGTTCAGCCGGCGCTCCTCCGCAGGGCCTGCAGCTTGCTGTGGCGTACGCCGTAGGCGAAATAGACGATCAACCCGGCCAGCAGCCAGCCGCCGAAGCGGAGCCATGTCCCCGTGGGCAGGCTGTACATCAAGTAGAAGCAGAAGGCGATGGTGATGAGCGGCGTGAACGGCACTCCCGGCGTTCTGAAGCGGCGCTCGACCTCGGGGCGCGTTTTACGAAGGATGATGACGCCCGCGGAGACAAAAAGGAAACCGAACAAGGTCCCGATATTGCAGAGGTCGATGGTCATGGATATGGGAAAGATGCCCGCGACCAAAGCCGTAACACACCCCGTGACCCAGGTGCAAACGTGCGGCGTCTTGTGTTTGGGATGGACCTTGGCGAACGCCGGCGGGAGCAGGCCGTCCCGGGCCATGACCATGAAAATCCGGATTTGGCCGTAGAGGGTGACCAGCAGGGTCGAGATCATGCCGATGATGGCTCCGGTCGCGACGAGCGCGCCGCCCCACTGGATGCCGATGCGGCCGAGCGCCGCGGGCAGGGCGTTGCCCACGTCGATCTCCTTGTAGGGCACGACGCCCGTCAGCACGAAAGCAACGGAGACATAAAGCAGGATGACGACACCGAGGCAGAGCATGAGCCCGAGCGGGACGTCCCGTTTGGGATTTTTGGTCTCCTCGGCCGCCGTGGAGATCGAGTCGAATCCGATGTAAGCGAAGAAAATAATGGCCGCTCCGGCCATGACGCCTTTCCAGCCGAACGGCATCATCGGATGCAGATTGGCCAGGCTGACGTGGCGTATGCCCAGGACAACAAAGAGGAGGATGACCAGGATCTTGACGACGACGAGGATATTGTTGATCTTGGCGCTCTCGCGGACCCCGACGAAGAGGATCCAGGTGATGAGCAGGGTGATGATGACGGCGGGAAGGTCAATAATCCCGCCTTGCAGGGGCGTCGTGGCCAGGGCCTTGGGGACCTTGATCCCGATGCTTTCGAGGAGCCCCATGAACGTCGAAGACCAGCCCGAGGCCACGGCGCTCGCGGCGACGAGATATTGCAGCATCAGGTCCCAGCCGATGATCCAAGCCAGCACCTCGCCGAAAGCGACATAGGTGTAGGAATAGGTGCTGCCGGCGACGGGAAACATGCAGGCCAGCTCGGCATAAGTGAGGGCGCAAAAGCCGCAGGTGATGGCCGCGACGATGAAGGAAAGGAGAATGCCGGGGCCGGCCAGTTTGGCGCCCTGCCCGGTGGCGACGAAGATGCCCGTGCCGACTACCGCGCCGATGCCGAGAGACGCTAAGTCGATGGCCGTCAAATTCTTCTTGAGCTGGGTATGTTCCGAAGCTTCCGTCGTCTCCGCGGGGGATTTGGTGATCCAGATGTTCATGAAAACTCCGAGCGGTTTTTAACGCTAGCGAAGGACTATAGTACAGTCATCGGGGTCGCGTCTACAATAAGCGAATTTCCCCATGCCGTCATCGTGGGGTTTCGTCTTCCCGCTCCACTCGTCACCGTCCGTGATCATAAAACAAGCGGACTTCAAAATGCTTGGAAAGTGGGGACGTGATCCCGTTTTCAATCCGCCGGTTTTTCGAAAACGCCGGCGATTCCCGTTCCGCATTGCGGACAGAGGCCGCCGGCGACGCGATTGGAGAGAACGGAGAATCCGCTCCGGCGGATGAGCTCCGTGCCGCAGGAGGGGCAGTACGTGACTTCGTCCTCCCCTGCCACGTTGCCGATGTAGATGAATTTCAAGCCGGCCTCACGGCCCCAGACCTCGGCCTTCCTGAGAAGCGGAAGCGGCGTGGCGCCGCGGTCGGTGAATTCGTAATCGGGGTGGAAACGGCTCAAATGCCAGGGGATGTCGCGGTCGACTCCGGCCAGGAAGCGGGCGATGTCCCGGAGCTCATCTTCGCCGTCGTTCATTCCGGGNNGTCCAGGACGGGCTGCAGCCGGCCTTTGCACGTCTTCTTGTAGGTTTCGTCGCGAAAGGCCTTCAAATCGACGTTGGCCGCGTCGAGATACGGCCGGGCGGCCTCGACGGCCTCGGCCGTCATGAAGCCGTTGGTGACGAACGTGTTGGTCAGTCCCGCCGCCTTGGCCAGGCGGGCGGTATCGTACGCATATTCGAAAAAAATCGTCGGCTCGGTGTAGGTATAGGAGATGCTCCGGCATTTCCGGGCCTGGGCGGCGCGGACGATTTCCGCGGGAGTGAGCTTCTGTCCGCCGGCGGTTTCGCCGTCCTTGGCCGAGAGCTGGCTGATCTGCCAGTTCTGGCAGAACCCGCATTTGAAATTGCAGCCGGCCGCCGCGATGGAGAGCGACGTGGTCCCCGGCAGGAAATGATAGAACGGTTTTTTTTCGATGGGATCGACGTTGGCCGCGACGACTTCGCCATAGGCGTGGGTGACCAGCGTTCCGGCCCGGTTTTCACGGACCCCGCAGACGCCCCAGCCGCCGGCCGCGATCACGCAGCGATGGGCGCACAGCGCGCAGACGACCCGGCCGTTTTCCCCCGCCGACCACAGCATCGCTTCGTGCATCATGACCGTCTCCTGGCCGGACTCAAACGCCGACCTTGGCGCTGCGCCGCTCGGTGAGGATGGTGCTTTTCCAATGGCCGAGCCGCTGGGCGATCCGTTCGCGCCGGCCCACGACGCGGAAACCGCAGGCCCGTTGGAGGGCCAGGCTGGCCGCGTTATCCTCGAGGGTGCTTCCCTGCAGGGTCCAAAAACCGGCCCGCTCGGAGGCCTCGACCAGCGCCTCCAACAGCCTGCGGCCGAGGCCCATCCCACGGGCCTCCCGGGCCACGTAGACGCTGACCTCGGCGACGCCCTGATAACACGCCCGCTTCGAAACGAGGCTGAGGGCGGCCCAACCCATGACCCGGCTTTCGATGACGGCCGACAAGCGGCAGCCCGCGAGATGGGCCGCGTCCCAATCGGCCCAGCCGGGGCAGACGGTCTCGAACGTGGCCTGGCCGTCCTCGATGCCCTCGGCGTAGATGAGGAGGACCCGATCGGCGTCGGACGCGGCCATCGGGCGGATGGAATTGTCCATCGGGGTTTGTTTATGGCCGTTTCGCGGCCGGTCGGTTCGCCGCCGCGGGCAGGCCGATCCTGGGGCATAAATCGCTCAAGGGACATTCGCCGCACTGGGGTTTGCGGGCCCGGCAGATGGCCCGGCCATGGAGGACGAACATGTGGTTGAAGGTGAGCCAGTATTTCCGGGGCACAAGAGCGAGCAAGTCCCGCTCGATCTTCTCGGGGACGGATAACCGGGTTAAGCCCATCCGCTGCGACAGCCGGGCTACGTGCACATCCACGGCAATGCCCTCGGCCTTATGGAAAGCCGAGGACAGGACAATGTTGGCCGTCTTGCGGGCCACTCCGGGCAGGGTGATGAGCTCGGCCATGGTTTCGGGAACGCGGCCGCCGAACTCGGCGGTCAGTTTCCGCGCGGCGCCCAGGAGATTTTTGGCCTTGTTGCGGAAAAAGCCGGTGGAACGGATCTCGGCCTCGAGCGTGGCCTGGTCGGCCCGGGCGAAGGCGGCGACATCCGGAAATTTGACGAACAGACCGGGCGTCACCTTGTTGACGCGCTCGTCCGTGCATTGGGCCGAGAGGACGGTGGCCACGAGAAGCTCCCAGGGCGACCGGAAGGTTAAGCTGGTTGCGGCGGCGGGATAGGCCTTTTCCAGGATCCTGAGGATCGCGGGCAATCGAGTTTTAATGGATTCCATGATGTTTCCATAACGCCGCCGCACTCATCCGCGACTGTATGCGCGGATGAATACGACGGAATAGGATCCCCAAGCAAAGCCTTGGGGCCCCTGCCGTCGTCAGGCGCCGATGTGGAATAGGTCCTGGCCGAAATATTCAGCCTCGGCGTCGTAGTAGTCGGGGAATTTTTCCAGCAACTCGATCTCCGAGCGAAGCATGAAGTAGTGGCTGCGCTCGACCCGCCTCAGGTATTCGAGGACCTTTTTGCTCTGGGCGTCATCAACCGCGGCCTTGGCGTCCTTGTAATACTCTTCGGCCTCCTTCTCCTTCTGCATGGCCAGCTTGAAAAGGTCGAGGACGGCCGCCCCCTCGGCCAAAGCGGCCTTGGCCTTGGGCCGCTTGGACTCGGCCGGGACGACGAGCTTGCGTTCCGGGAAATGGTCGCGGAAAAGCCGCTCCAGGATGGCTTTGTGGCGGTCCTCTTCTTTGGCCAGGAAATCCAGCTTCTGCTTGAGGACCTCGTTCTTCACCCGGGCGTGCAGGTCGCGGTAGATGCCGGCCGCGTCCAGCTCGGCCCGGATGGCCACGGGGTAGACATCGTAGGGCTTGATCTTGGCGTCGAGGCTCATATCTCAGTCTCCTTGGTCGTTAAAGTCGAACCATGCGTTCGATCGCGCCCCGGGCCCGGTCGGCGATCTCCGGGGGGACGATGACGCGGTGGACCATGTTTTCCAAAGCCGCCGCCACCTTGGGCAGCGTGATCTTCTTCATGTTGGCGCAATAGGCCAGCTCGTGGGCCGGATAGAATTCCTTGTCCGGATTTTCTTTCTTCAATCGATAGACCATCGTGGCCTCGGTGGCCAGGATGATCTCCCGGGCGTCCGTAGCCCGGGCTTCGCGGACCATGCCGCCGGTGGAGAGAGTCTTGTCGGAGAGGGCGATGACTTCCGGCCGGCATTCAGGATGGGCCCAGACCACGGCCTCCGGATGGAGCTTTCTCTTTTCCCGGACGTCACGGGCCAGGATGTTGTTGTGGATGTAGCAGTACCCGTCCCAGGGAATGACCGTCTTGCTGGTTTGGCCGGCCACCCAGGCGGCCAGGTTGCGATCGGGCGCGAACAGCACTTCGTCGGCCTCCAGGGAGTTGACCACCCGGGCGGCGTTGGCCGAGGTGCAGCAGATGTCGCATTCGGCCTTGACCGCGGCCGAGGTATTGACGTAGCAGACGACGGGCCGGCCGGGGTACTGGGCTTTCCAGCGGATGAGCTCGTCGGCCGAGATCATGTCGGCCATGGGGCAGCCGGCCCGCGGGTCGGGGATGAGGACGGTCTTGGACGGCGAGAGGATGGCCGCCGTCTCGGCCATGAAATGGACGCCGCAGAAGACGATCACCTCGGCCTCGACGGCCGCCGCCTTCTGGCTCAGCTCCAGGGAATCGCCGACAAAATCGGCCACGTCCTGGACTTCGCCCAACTGGTAGTTATGGGCGATGATGACCGCGTTCCGCTCTTTTTTGAGGCGGGCGATCGTCCCGGCCAAGGCGGCCTTGTCGACGGCGTCGAGCATGGCTCTCAGCCCAGGGCGGCCCCGCAATGAGTGCAGGCGGCCTCGGCCTTGTTGGTGTATTTGCCGCAGTGGCCGCATTCGACCAAATCGATATCGCAGTGGTGGCAGGAGCAGAGGTCCTCCATCCCGTCGAGGGGACCCTCGCAGTAGGGACAGCTGCAGCTCTCCTCCTCGCCTTCGTGCTCGTGGTCGGGCCCGGCGCCGACGGAGGGTTCGGCGGCCTTCCCGTTTTGACGGGCTTTATAATTGGTAATGGCCAGATGCAGGGCGTCGGCGCCCAGGTTGGAGCAGTGCATCTTGTTCTTGGGCAGGCCGCCCAGCTCCTCGGCCACTTTCTCGTTGGTGATCAAGGCCGCTTCCTCGAGCGTCTTGCCCATGGCCATCTCGGAGACCATGCTGGACACGGCGATGGCCGCTCCGCAGCCGAACGTCTGGAATTTGATGTCGACCAGGCGGTTGTCCTTGACCTTGATGTAAAAGCTCATCATATCGCCGCAGACGGGGTTGCCGACCTGGCCGACGCCGTCGGCGTCGGCGATCGTGCCCACGTTGCGGGGATTGGAAAAATGATCCATGACCTTGTCGGAATAGATCATCGGGGGTTCTCCTTGAGAAATTCCGTGTACAGGGGCGACATCTTCCGGAGGCGGTCGATGATCGGGGGAAAGACGTCGAGCAGATATTCGATGTCGGCGGCGGTCGTCTCCTCCAGAAGGCTGAAGACGATCGAGCCCTGGGCGGTAGCGTGGTCCAGGCCCATGGCCAGGTGGACGTGGGAGGCCTTGAGCGACTTGGACGTGCAGGCCGAGCCGCTCGAGGCGGCGATGCCCTTCATGTCCAGGCTGAGCAGCATGGCCTCGCCCTCGACGAACGAGACGACGAAGCTGGCATGGTGGGGCAGGCGGCCGGCGGCCGGGCCGGTTAGGCGGAGGTGCTCGATCCGCCGCGGCANNAGGCCGACGATCGCCGGGACATTTTCCGTCCCACCGCGCTTGCCGCTCTCCTGGATGCCGCCGTCGATGAGAGGATTGATCTTGACACCCTTGCGGACATACAGCGCCGCGCCGCCCTTGGGGCCGTAAAACTGGTCGCCGGCCAGGCTGAGGGCGTCCACCCCCAGAGCTTGGAC
>PMCY01000339.1 GCA_003154255.1 Candidatus Aminicenantota bacterium
GACGCCATCGTCATGATCGAAAATATTTCCCGCTATATCGAGGAAGGCGTCCCGCCGCTCCAGGCGGCCCTGCAGGGCTCCGAACAGATCGGCTTCACCATCATGTCCCTGACCGTTTCCCTGATCGCCGTTCTCATTCCGCTTCTTTTTATGGGCGACGTCGTCGGCCGCCTCTTCCGCGAATTCGCCATCACCCTCTCGGTGACCATTCTCATTTCCGCGGCCGTTTCGCTGACCTTGACGCCGATGATGTGCGCCAAGCTTTTGCGCCACAAACCGGTGTCGGAACAGAGCCGTTTCTACCGGACCTCGCAGCGCGCCTGGGACGCGGTCATCCGGTTCTACGACCGCACGCTCACCTGGGTGCTGGCTCACCGCAAAGCCACTCTGATCGTGGCCATGGGGACATTGGTGCTGACCGTTTTGCTCTATCTCGCCATCCCCAAGGGTTTCTTTCCGGTGCAGGACACCGGCGTCATCCTGGGCATCTCCGAAGCGCCCCAATCCATCTCCTTCACGGCCATGGCCGAGCGGCAGCAGGCTTTGGCCCGGGTCATCCTCAAGGACCCCGCCGTCGAAAGCCTGTCCTCCTTCATCGGCATCGACGGGATCAACACGACCGTCAACAGCGGACGCATTCAGATCAATCTTGTGCCTTTAGAGAAGCGCAAGGCCTCGGCCGGTGAAATCATACGCCGCCTGCAGCCGCAGCTTGCTGCGGTCGTCGGCATGACGCTCTTCATGCAGCCGGTCCAGGAGCTGACCGTCGAGGACCGCGTCAGCCGCACNNGACAAGCTGCGGACGCTCCCCGAGCTCCGCGACGTGGCCAGCGACCAGCAGACCGAAGGCCTGGAAGCCCGGCTCATCCTCGACCGCACCACGGCTTCGCGGCTGGGCATCACTCCCCAGATGCTGGACGACGCTCTTTATGATTCCTTCGGACAGCGCCAGGTCTCGACCATGTTCACGGAGCTGAACCAGTACCGGGTGGTCCTCGAGACCGCGCCGGAATTCCAGCAGCAGCCCGGGGATCTCGAACATGTCCGGCTGCGGTCCGGCGGAAGCGGGACCGTGCCCCTGGGCGCTTTCACCGATGTCCGGCTCTCCAACGTTCCTTTGGCCGTGAACCACGAGGGGCAGTTCCCGGTGGTCACCGTTTCCTTCAACCTCGCTCCGCGGGCCTCGCTGGGTCAAGCCGTACGGGCTGTGGAGAAGGCGGCCGCCGAGGTCGGACTTCCCGAAAGCATCCAGAAGAACTTCCAAGGCACGGCCCGGGCCTTCCGGGCCTCGATGGTCAACACGCCCTTTCTGCTCCTGGCCGCCATCATCACGGTCTATATCCTGCTCGGCGTCCTCTATGAAAGCTACATCCATCCCGTGACCATCCTCTCCACCCTGCCCTCGGCCGGGATCGGCGCGCTGCTGTCCCTGATGATTTTCGGCACGGACTTTTCGGTCATCGCCCTGATTGGGATCATCCTCCTCATCGGCATCGTCGAAAAGAACGCCATCATGATGATCGATTTCGCCCTCGACGCCCAGCGCCGGCAGGGCAAGCCCCCTCTGGAGGCGATCTATCAGGCGGCGCTGCTGCGCTTCCGTCCCATCCTCATGACGACGATGGCCGCGCTGTTCGCCGGCATCCCCCTGGCCGTGGGCGCCGGGATCGGCTCGGAACTCCGGCGTCCGCTGGGCATCGCCATCGTCGGCGGGCTGATCTTCAGCCAGATGCTGACCCTCTACACCACCCCGGTGATCTACCTGGCCTTCGACAGGTTGTCCCACCGTGTCCGGCGCGCGGCCAAGGGCCGGCTCGGTGAAAAAACCGTCGACCTTCCTCAGGAGGCCGGGAAGTGAACCTTTCCGCCCCTTTCATCCGCCGGCCGGTGGCGACCACTCTGCTCGTCATCGCCATCGCCCTGGCCGGCGCGATCGGGTACAAATTCCTGCCCGTCTCCCCTCTGCCCCAGGTCGAATTCCCCACGATCAGCGTATCCGCGGGTCTCCCGGGAGCGAGTCCCGAGACCATGGCCTCTTCGGTCGCCACCCCTCTCGAGCGGCAGTTCGGCCGGATCGCCGGGATCACCGAGATGACGTCGTCCAGCGGAATGGGTTCGACCTCCATCACCATGCAGTTCGACCTCAACCGCAACATCGACGCCGCCGCCAGGGACGTGCAGGCCGCCATCAACGCCGCCCGGGGGCAGCTTCCAAAGAATCTCCCCAACAATCCAGGATATCGCAAGGTCAATCCGGCCGACGCGCCGATCATGCTGCTCTCACTCTCCTCCGACGTGGTCGGCCGGGCCCGGATGTACGACATCGCCGCGTCCATCCTGCAGCAGAAACTGGCTCAGGTCCCGGGCGTGGGGCAAGTCACTGTCGGAGGCGGGGCTCTGCCGGCGGTCCGCGTCGACCTCAACCCGGTGGCCCTGAACAGCACGGGGCTGGGGCTCGAAGACATCCGGGCCGCGCTCGCGGCGGCCAACGCCAACCGGCCCAAGGGCGAAGTCGCCGACATCGAGCGGGTCTGGTCCCTGTCCACAACTGACCAGCTGCTCAAGGCCGCCGAATACCGGCCGCTCGTCGTCGCCTTCCGCAACGGCGCGGCGGTCCGCCTCTCCGATATCGCCAACGTCACGGACTCGGTCGAGGACATCCGCACGGCCGGGCTCTCCAACGGCAAGCCGGCCATCATCATCATCATTTCCCGCCAGCCGGCCGCCAACATTATCGACACCGTGGACGGCATTCAGGCCGTCCTGCCCCAGCTCCGGGCGGCCATCCCGCCGACCGTGAACCTCAACGTGCTCGTGGACGCCACGCGGACGATCCGGGCCTCGGTCCGGGACGTCGAATTCACCCTCCTCATCGCCATCGGCCTGGTCATCCTGGTCGTCTTCTTTTTCCTGCGGACCGTGCGTTCNNTCGCTGATGGCCATGACCGTGGCCACCGGGTTCGTCGTGGACGACGCCATCGTCGTCATCGAAAACATCACCCGTCATCTCGAGGCCGGCCTGTCGCCGCTGGAGGCCGCCTTCAAAGGGGCCGAGGAGATCGGCTTCACGGTCGTTTCGATCAGCCTGTCGCTGGTGGCGGTCTTTATCCCCATTCTGCTCATGGGCGGCATCGTCGGCCGGCTCTTCCGGGAGTTCGCCGTCACGCTCTCCATCGCCATCGTCGTCTCGCTCATTGTCTCCCTGACGGCGACGCCGATGATGTGCGCGTTCCTCCTGCGGCCGCACGACCAGAACCGCGGCGGCCGCTTGTCCCGGGCCAGCGAGCGCGGATTCGCCGCGATCCTCCGCGGCTACGAGCGGGCGCTCGGTTGGGTGCTGCGGCATCAGCGCCTGACTCTGACGGTGACCCTGGCCACGATGGCCGCCACGGTCTTCCTGTACGTCAAGATCCCCAAGGGCTTCTTCCCTCAACAGGACACCAGCCGCCTGACCGGGTCGATCATCGCCGACCAGGACACATCGTTCCAGGCCCAGCAGAAGAGGCTGGCGGCCTTCGTGGAAACGGTGACCGCTGATCCCGCGGTCGAGAACACGGCCGGTTTTCTCGGCGGCGGCACCCTGAATTCAGGACGGATGTTCGTCAGCCTGAAGCCCAAGGAGGAACGCGACGTGTCGGCCGACCAGGTCATCGCGCGCCTGCGCGGGAAACTGTCCCGCGTCCCCGGGGGCACGCTTTACCTGCAATCCAACCAGGACCTGCGCGTGGGGGGACGCTTCGGCGCCGCCCAATACCAATATACGCTTCAAGGCGACGATCCGGCCGAATTGTTCGCCTGGGCCCCGCGCGTATACGAGCGGCTGCGCCGGCTCAAGGAGCTGACCGATGTCAACAGCGACCAGCAGAACCGGGGACTCCAAGCCAACCTGACCATCAACCGCACCACGGCTTCGCGGCTGGGCATCACGCCCCAGATNNTGGCAGAATCCGGAAGGCCTCAAAATGATCTATATCCCGACCGCGAAATCGGGGCTGGTGCCGCTGGCCGCGTTCACCCGGATCGAGCCCCGGACCGCTCCGCTCACGGTCAACCACCAGGGGCAGTTCCCCTCCGTGACGATTTCCTTCAATCTGCCCGTCGGTGTGGCGCTGGGGACGGCCTTGGATGCGATCCGGAGCGCCGAGGCCGAGATCCGGATTCCATCGAGCATCCGGGGGAGCTTCCAGGGGACGGCCCAAGCGTTCCAGTCCTCGCTGGCCAACGAGAACATCCTGATCCTGGCGGCGATTCTGGCGGTGTACATCGTGCTTGGCGTCCTTTACGAGAGCCTGATCCATCCCATCACCATCATTTCGACGCTGCCGTCNNGCGGGCGTCGGCGCGCTCCTGGCGCTGCTGCTCTTTCACACCGAACTTTCCGTCATCGCCCTGATCGGCATCATCCTGCTCATCGGCATCGTCAAGAAAAACGCCATCCTGATGATCGACTTCGCCATCGATGCGGAGCGAACGGGGAAGAAAAAGCCCGAAGAGGCGATCTTCCAGGCCTGCCTGCTGAGGTTCCGGCCGATCACCATGACCACCATGGCCGCCCTCCTGGGCGGATTGCCGCTGGCCATCGGCGGCGGCACGGGAGCCGAGCTTCGCCGGCCGCTGGGAATCGCCATCGTCGGCGGGCTTATTTTCAGCCAGATGCTGACTCTCTTCGCGACCCCCGTCGTCTATTTATACCTCGACCGTTTCCGGCTGAGATTAGCCGG
>PMCY01000327.1 GCA_003154255.1 Candidatus Aminicenantota bacterium
ACGTCCCAGGGCATGGCCCCCATGCTCTTGATGATGCCGATCTCCTGGAAACGCTCGAAGACCGACATCAGGATCGTATTGACGACGCCGAGCATGGCGATGAGGATGGCGATCAGGGCGATAGAGAAAACCATGACCTTGGCCGTGGAGACGAGCGACATGATCGTCGTCTTGACCTGGGCCATGCTGACGACCTGGACGTCGGGCAGTTCATAAAGCTTGTTCTCGAGCTCGGTCGAGTTGGCCGATTTGTAGATTTTGATGCCGACGGCCGTGACCTTGCCTTCCTGATGAAAATCCTTCTGCAGCGTTTGGATGGGGGTGAAGATCGTGCCGTCGTCCTGGGTACCCGAACGGGCCAGGATCCCGACGACCTTGTACTCGATGTTTTTTTCGGGGATCAGCATCTTGTCGCCGACTTCGCGCGTTTCGAGCTCGGCCGCTTCATAGCCCAGGACGGCCTCATGGGCCAGGGGGTCCGTGAACCAGCCGCCCTGCTTGAACTTGAGGAAGGCCTTCATCTGGGGATAAGTGGCCGGATCGATGCCCAGGTAGGCGCTGAGGCCGCCGCTTTCGCCCTTGTTGGGATCGAAGACGGCCTGCATGAGCATGGGCGTGATCTTCTCGACTTCCTTGTTCTTGAGGATGTCCTTGAAGACCGCNNGCCCGTGCCGCCTTTGAGCATCAGGGTGGCCGCCTCGTAGGGGCAGCCCTTGGCCGTCAGCAGGACCTGGAAGCCCATGTTGTCGATGTCCTTGTTGAGGGCCGATTCGTAGCCTTTGTTGAAGCCGAACAGGCTGGTCAGGACCCAGGCCGACAATCCGATTCCCAGAATGGTCAGCAGGGTGCGGGTCTTCTTGCGCAGGAGGTTTTTATAAGCGATCTGATAGATCGAAATTTTTTTGGGCATGGAACCCACCTTCCTTTGATTATTTGAGATTCCGGCCTCCGAAAAGGAACGCGTCGCATAGGATCAGGTTCTTCTTGGCCCCGCGCAGGGCGGCCTTGAAATCGCCCTCCGCGTCGGGCGCGGGATTCTTGATGGCCGCAACCTTGCTGCCGGGCTGGGCCGTTTTGGAAGTCACATCGTAGGAATCGAAATCGGGGAGGCTCAGCCCGACGAACTGTTTGCCGAAGGCGGGGTCGCGCAGAAGCCGGGCCGATTGGTTGGTCAGCTTCTGAAAATAAAAGGCCCGGATGGTTCCTTCGAGATCCAGGGCCAGAAAAACCTGGATGCCGCCGTACAACCCTTTTTGATTGACGCCGTGGATGTAGCCGATGATCTCCGTCCCTTTGTAGATCTGGTACATCGTGTAGGGGACGTCGATTGTTTCGTAAAGGCCCTTGAACGAATCCCCCAGGCGGGCTTCGATCTTTTTTAACAGCGCGTCCCCGCCTTGCCGGGCGACGGAGAGGTAGAGAGTCTTGTAGCCGGTCGAATCGGGAAACAGCCGCTTGACGTCGCGGTCGGGATCGTTGAGATCGCAGCCGACCGCGGCGAAGAGCGGCAGCAGGGCCAGGGCGAAAATCAGNNCGGATCTCCCAGTCGCCGGGCATGACCACGTTGACGGGGAGGAGATAATCATTCTTCCGGTTCAGCTTGAATTCGACGTCTCCCGAGTCGTGGGCCCCGCGCATCGAAGGCATGTCGGAGCGGCCGATCATCTTGAAGGGGACGGCTTGATTGTTCTTCCTGTCGAAGATCTGGATCTTGAGGATGGACATGCCCATCTTCGGCGTCTCGTTGAACTCGTACTTGAAGTAATAATCGTCGTTGATGGAGCACTTCTTGCCGGCGCCGGGGACGGCCGTCCAGACGATGTCGGCCGGCTTGGGCGCGGATGTTTGGGCCAAAGCGGCAGCGGCGCCCAGGGCGGCGGCCAGGCCGACGCCGATTGACACGAATATTATCATCGACTTGCGCATCGGGAACTCCTCGAGAGAGTCAATCGACTATTTCGATAAGATTATATGATAAAACATGCGGCCCGGTCTGTCAAACGACGCGCTCGAGGACGAAATACCGCTGCTTGCGGGCGGCCCGGTGGAACTGGACCCAGGCCGAGTCGAAAAAACCCGCCCGCAGCTTGAACCAGAGGCGGCGGGCGGAGCGGCTCTTATGGTCCCAGTGGATATGGGCGACATCGCCGAGGGCCTCGATCCGCCAGCGGTACTTGTCNNCGCAGGATGGGCTTGGAAATTTCCGTCCAAGGGATGGGGGGCGCGCCCCCGCCCGGCTTGGGAGCCGTTAAAAGCTTTTCATGGATGCGGCGCGCGGCGTGGTAGAAAATGCGGGCGTTGTCGAGATGGAAACAGCGGCCGCCTTCACCGCTCCGCCGGGGCTGAACGTAAGACCAGCTCCGGTAGGACAGATCAGGATCGTGGGCCGCCCGGGAGTGGCCGACCAGCGGCAGGAAACGATGAAAGAGGTTTTGAAAAAAGGGCCTCATCCATTCGCCGTGGACGCGGTGACGGATGTCGGAGAGCGTGTTGAGAACGTCCTTTTTGCCCGAAAATCTCTGATGGGGCCAGGTATCGGCGTAGGCATGGAGGGCGATCCCGACACGGCAAAGTCCGAACAGGCCCGCCGGTTCGGCCAGGGCGGCGTCCAGAACGGCGTTGGCGAAAGGCGAGTCGGGCTTGGTTTCGAAATGGGGATCGGGCGGTTCGCACGGGTCGAACGTCCGGGCGGGCAGGAAATGAAAAGGGATATAGACGCGTTTCTGGATGGCCCAATTATAGACGTGCAGGCCGTCGTGGGCGGTGCGGACGGGCTCGAACAGGAACCCCCCGACGTGGAAAGGCGCGCTTTCGGTGGCGTTGTCCACGTATTGGGAGGCGTAGGCGATGGTCAGGGCGTCGGAAGGCGCGAAGCCGGCGGCCCGGGCCAGCACGGCCACGGCGTANNGATCGAAGCCCATGTCCTGAAGCAGGAAGTAATTCTTGTCCAAAAGGTTCTTCTGCGTCAATGATCTCCAGAAGCGGCGCAGCCAGTCGATGAGGGTCAACTTCTTTTTGTAGGCCAGGTCGGACATGGGGATGGGATAGTCGCTCCCGAAGAGAAGACGCTGAGGCGGGATATCGGCGATCACCCGGGAGATATAGCGGTCGCGGAAAAAAAGGAGCGCCGAAAGGTCGGCGTAGATCGACCAGCCTTCGATGTCCGCACGGCGGACAAGCCGGACAAGTTCCTGATAGGGTTCGAAGGCCTCCAGATCGGTATTATCGGGAAAATCGAAAGGCAGGGCGCAGTGCGCGACGATGACCGGAACGCCCGCCCGCAGGGCCTTCTCCAGATATTTGGGATTGTTGAAGACGTCGAAAGCATGGTTCGAGGTCGGAATGGACAGCTCCGGCCCGGCGTGGCAGAGGAGCGGAAGCTTGTGGGCGGCCAGCTTTTCGTAGAACGGCTCGCAGAGCGGATGCGACGGGTCGATCTGCTGGGCCGAGGGAAGCCATTTGCAGAGAACGGCCCCGTCGGCGATGGCGGCGTCGATCCGGTCCCGCCAATCGGGGCTGTAGGGGTGGACGGACGCGCCGAAGAAGAACAGCTCGGGATTTTCTTTGACCAGGTCCAGGATGACCTCGTTGGAAACATAGAGATGGGTGCGGTCCTTGAGGTGGGCGCGGCCGAGCTCATCGTAAACCTGGTCGAGGGCCAGGAGAACGCAGGAATCGACCATCTCGGCCGATTCGACCGCCCCAACGATGTGCTTTTTAGCTTGGGCCAGATTGAGCCCGGTCAGCCAGGTTCCGGTGAGCAGGCGAAAGGCCCTATAGGCCACCGTGGCGGTGAATTCCTCGGACCAATAGCAGGGGTCGCCCTGGTCCGGGTCGCCCGGCGCGCCGAAATGAACGTGGATATCGATGCAATCGAGCGGCATGGGGCGCTTAGACCTGGAAGTGGCGGGAGATGAATTGCCAGACCGGCTTGAATTCCTCCGGGACGGCCGATTCGTCGAAAAAGAAGGCGGCCACGCCCTGCGGCGCGTCGATCGTCACCTCATACTTCATGATGTCCGCTCCGCCGCGGGCGTGAAAGCGCTGGTCATGCAGGGCGGCGAAGGGCACGGCGGACAGGAGCGCGTGGAGCGCCTTCTCGTCGTCCGGGGACAACATCCCCGAGCGGATCTCCAAGGTTTTGTTGAGCAGCGGCCCGGCGAACCCCCCGGATCGTTTGACGATGATCTTCATGGGGGTATTCTAACCTTATAACCCGACGCCTTTCCAGCCGGCTTTGACGGCCGCTGCTTCCCGGCTCTTCGGGCCATAGAGACGCCCGGCTATTTCGCCGGTCGTCCGGGCCGCGTCCTTGAAATCGCTCTTGCGGTCGAGGGCGGCGAGGGCCTCGTACCAGACCGGTCCGACCGTTTCCCAGGCTTTGCCGCCGAGGGCGACGGCCGCCCGGAAAAAGGCGTGGTTGGGGATCCCCGAGTTGATATGGACGCCGCCGTCGTCGTCCGCGCCGTTGTAGAAATCCTTCATGCGTTTGGGCTGCGGATCGGTGCCGAAGAGAGGGTCGTTCTCGAAGGCTTTTTCGCCTTTGAACGTCCGGATGGCTTTGATTTTCGTTTTCGGGCCGATGATCTCCGCGCCGACCAGCCAGGAGGCCTCGGCGGCGGCCTGGCCGATGCTCCATTGTTCGGTCAGGACGCCGAAGACGTCGGCCAAGTGCTCGTTGAGGGCGCCCGGTTGGCCGAAATATTCGAGGTTGCAGGTTTGGGAGACGACGCCATGGGAGAGCTCATGGCCGACGACGTCCAGGCTTCGGGTGAAGCGGGTGAAAATTTCGCCGTCGCCGTCGCCGAAGACCATTTGTTCTCCGTTCCAGAATGCGTTGTTGTAACTCTTCCCGTAATGGACGCTGGCGATGAGGGTCTGGCCTTCGTCATCCAGGGAGTTGCGGCCGAAGACGGTTTTGTAGAAATCGTAAGTCAGGCCCAGGTTTTCGAAAGCTTCCCGGACGGCGCCGGGCTGGAGGGGCTTTTTAACGCCTTCGCCAGCGACGAGCTTGCCGGGCAGCGGGACCGTTCCGTTCTTCATGTCGTAGATCCGCCTCTCCTTGGGCCGATCGACGGACGGGATGGCGGCCATGATGGGCAGGGTCGCCAGCGTGGCGCGCCGGGCCCGCATGGCCGCCGAGGCGATGACGGATTCGATGGCCGCCCACCGTATGGCTTCGTCCGCGGCCCGGGTCAAGGCGTCGAGGATGTAGGGCGGAATGAAAAAATGCCGGGAAAGACGGCGGCTCGGATCGTGCGGCATGGTCCAGCCCTCCTTTACCGGTTTTGTCGCGCGATCACCGAAAAAATGGAATATTGCGGATAAATTCAGAGCTTCGGCCGCCGCAGATGGAAATCCGTCTTCTGCTGGAAGGCATGGGCCAGAAGAAGGATGTCCTCTTCACCGAAGAGCCGGCCGGTCAGACGAAGGCTCTGGGGCTGGCCCTGGGCGTTGAAGCCCGAAACCAGGGAAATCTCCGGATGGCCGGTGAGATTGGTGATCCCCAGCTGGCTGCCGATAAAAAGATCGATTCCCTCGAAGACCTTGGCAAAGGATTCCATGAGGCGGTAGCGGGCGCGGTTGGCCTGGATATATTCGACGGCCGGAACGAACTCGTGCTGGCGCATCGAGCCGACCCAGGAGCTGCGCTCCGGCTCGGCCGTCATGGAATCGAATCGGTCGCTGACCACGAGGTCGTGGAAGGCGGCCGCCGCTTCGACGGTCAGGACGAAGTCGATCGGAGC
>PMCY01000115.1:0-774 GCA_003154255.1 Candidatus Aminicenantota bacterium
TGTCCCTGATGCAGATGGCCAAGTCCAGCGCGGCCCTGGCCCGTCTGGAGGCGGCCCGCCTGCCGTTCATCTCCGTCCTGGCCGATCCGACGACCGGCGGCACCACGGCCTCCTTTGCCATGCTCGGGGACCTCAACATCGCCGAGCCGAACGCCCTCATCGGCTTCGCCGGTCCACGGGTCATCGAACAGACCATCCGGGAAAAGCTGCCCAAGGGCTTCCAGCGCTCCGAGTTCCTGCTCAAGCACGGCATGCTCGACGACATCGTGCCGCGCAAACAGCTTCGCCCGTATCTCATCCGCATCCTGCGGCTCCTGCTCAACCGCCCGCAATGAACCGGGCCCGCCGCGGGAATTATCTTCAGAACCTGCAGCGATTCGGGGTCAAGCTTGGTCTGCAGAACGTGGCCGCGGTCCTGGCCGCCTGCGGCGATCCCCAGCGGCGATTTCCTTCCATCCATGTCGCCGGGACCAACGGCAAGGGATCAGTCTGCGCCATGCTTGCGTCCATCCTCAAGACGGACGGCCGGCGCGTCGGATTATATACGTCGCCCCATCTGGCGGATGTCCGCGAGCGGATCCGGATCGGCGGCCGGCCCCTCTCCGAGGCCGATTTCGACCGCCTGCTCGGCCGGATCCGAAGGACCATCGACCGGCTTCTTGCCGCCGGAGGCCTGGAAGCCCATCCCACTTATTTCGAAGTCCTGACCATCCTGGCTTTTCTCCATTTTGCCGAGCGGAAAGTGGACATCGCCGTCATCGAGGTGGGCATGGG
>PMCY01000115.1:806-1022 GCA_003154255.1 Candidatus Aminicenantota bacterium
ATCCGCCGCCGGGCCCGTGAGCTCGGCGCTCCGATTGTCCCCGTCTTCGGCCGTGACGGGGCGCTTTTCGCGGCCCGCACACCGGCCGGTTTCCGCTTTCGCTACGAATTCTGCGGCGAGCCGTTCGCTTTCCGCCTGAAGCTCCAAGGCCGGCATCAGGGCGAAAATGCCGCCGTCGCCGTGGCCGCGGCACGGACGCTGGGCTGCGTCGAACAC
>PMCY01000115.1:1123-2372 GCA_003154255.1 Candidatus Aminicenantota bacterium
GAAGAAATCCTGAAAATCGCGTCCCCATTCCGTTCCAAGATCCGGATCGAGCCCGACCTGCGCGCGGCGATCGCTCTGGCCCGGCGCCGGGCCGGACCGAAAGGGACGGTTCTGGTCGCCGGTTCGCTCTACCTTATCGGCGAAGTGAAGAAACTCCCCCGCCGCGTATTCGTCGGCGAGAAATAATAAGAGATACGACATGAATGTCGGGCTCGGGGCAAACCGGGTAAAACACGCTCGTTTTCCCCGGCGAGGAAAACTCGCTCCGACACTCCTCCTCTCCACTACGAGCCCGTGGACAAATCCCCTCCTGCGCAGGAGGGGCCGGGGAGGTGATATCAATTTGATTAGAGCGGAACGCGGGCGAGTCAGATGCCCGCTTCGTCGTCCTCGCTAAGGCGTAGGACTGTATAGCCCGTCGTACGGGTTTTGCCCGGTTCGCCCCTCGCCCGATGTATCATAAAATATTTCGGTTTTATGGAATTTCGAGTGGTAGGACTTTATATCTTGGCGGGTGACGCGACGGGCTTTGCAGTCCTTCGCCTTGCAAGGACGGATGCCTCCTTACTTATATAGGGCCCCCCACGAACTGGAAGCACAATAACACCTTCAACCTAATCGATATTAGCCACCCCTACCCCTCCGAAGAATTCGGAGGGGCAATGAAAGCGCTTCCAGGGGTCGGTGGAGCGAGCGGAGTTCGGGGCGCCGGAGCAGGCAGGACCCGCCGACCTTTTTAACAGGCCCCCGGGAAGCTGCAGAATCCTGTTTGAATGAGCGGGCCGAACACGGTATAATTTCTGACTCGTTTTGGAGAGCGTTCCCTGAATCATGCTTGATATCAACGCGACGTTTCTGGTCACCTTCGCCGTCGTCTGGATTCTCGTCCTCGTCCTCGGCAAAGTCTTCTTCCATCCCTACCAGAAGCTCCGGGCTGAGCGCGAGGGCCGCATCACCTCCGATCGCCAGGCGTCCCAACGGGCCTCGGAGCAGAACCAGCGCAGCCTCCATGATATCGATCAATCGGTAAAGGCGGCCCGAGCGGCGGCTTCGCGGATTCGCGAGGATATCGAAGCCGCGGCCCTTCGGGAAAAGACCCGCCTGCTCAGCGAAGTCGGCACCGCGGCCAAGGCCGAAGTCGACGGCGCCCGGGCCGGGCTTCTCCGCGAGCTGGACGGCCTCAAGGCCGAGCTTCAGGCCAAGGCCGCCGGCCTGGCCGAATCCATCGAAAAGAGGCTGCTGCAATGAG
>PMCY01000115.1:2401-6422 GCA_003154255.1 Candidatus Aminicenantota bacterium
CGATCGAACGGTCGCTGGCCGAGGCCACCGAGGCCCGTGCGGCGGCCGAACTCCAACTCGAGGCGGCCCGCCGCAAGGCATCCACCCTGGAGGCCGAGATGGCCCGGTTGAAAAACGAGGCCGAAGCCGACGGTCTCAAGGAGAAGGAGCGCATCCGCGAGCTGGCCGGGAAGGAAGCCGAACGGCTCCGGGTCCTGGCCCACCAGGAAATCGAGGCCCATCTCAAGGCCGGCATCCGTGAGCTCAAGGCCATGACCGCCGAGCTCGCCGCGGGGCTGGCCGAAGAGCACCTGAAGAGCAGTCTGACCGAGGCCGGGCAGGCCTCCCTGATCGATAAATCCATCGACCGCCTGAAGACCCTGCATGAAGAATCAGACCCTCGTTAAGCGCTATACCGAAGGACTGGCGGGGGCCCTGTCCCTGCCGGCCGAATACGAGACCGTCCAGCGCGAACTGGCCGGATTCGCTTCTTTGATCGAGACCAATGAGAGCCTGGGCCAGGCCTTGTTCCGCCCCTTCCTCAACGCGGCCAAGAAGGGCCGCATCATCCAGGCCATCCTGGACGCCCAGGGCGCCCAAGGCAAGACGGCCCGCTTCCTGGCGGTCCTTCTGCGCCACGGGCGGATGGAGATCCTTCCCGACGTGTTGGCCGCGCTTCCCGACGTGTGGCGCGGCCGCCATGGAGTCTTGTCCTTCGAAGTCCGTTCGGTCATCCCCCTTGACGAGGCCCGCCGCGCCCGCCTCGAGACGGAGCTCGCCCGGATCGAAAACAGCCCCGTTTATTGCGACTATGTCCTCGACCCGTCGATCGTCGGCGGATTGCGCGTCGGCCGGGGGAATCTGGTCTATGACGTGTCGCTCAAGGGCCAGCTGGATAAACTGAAAGACCAAATCAGCGAGAGGTAAAGTGCCATGGCCATCAAAGCCGACGAGATCAGCAAGATCATCCAGCACGAGATCGAAGGGTTCCAGAGCGACGTCGATATCCGCGAAGTCGGCTCGGTCATCTCCGTCGGCGACGGCATCGCCAAGATATATGGCCTGGACCGGGTCATGTACAACGAGCTTCTCGATTTCCCCCACGGCGTCTCCGGCATCGCCTTGAACCTGGAGGAGGACAGCGTCGGCGCGGTCCTTCTGGGCGAGAGCCATCTGATCCGGGAAGGCGACGTGGTCAAGCGGACACACCGCATTATTTCCGTGCCCGTCGGACCGGCCCTGGTCGGCCGGGTCGTCGATCCCCTCGGACAGCCCCTCGACGGCAAGGGGCCCATCCAGACGGACACGTTCCTGCCCGTCGAGCGCCTGGCCCCCGGCGTCGTCGACCGCCAGCCCGTCCGCGAACCTCTCCAGACGGGCATCAAGGCCATCGNNGCCAGAAGAACTCGACCGTGGCCCACTTCATTAAGACCCTGGAGGACAACGGGGCCATGGAGTATTCGATCATCGTGGCCGCCACAGCCAGCGATTCCTCGCCCCTCCAGTACCTGGCCCCCTATAGCGGCTGCGCCATGGGAGAGTACTTCCGCGACAACGGCGGGCACGCCTTGTGCATTTACGATGATTTGTCCAAGCACGCCGCCGCTTACCGTGAAATCAGCCTCCTGCTGCGCCGCCCGCCCGGCCGCGAGGCCTACCCCGGCGACGTTTTCTANNGGCGGCGACGCCCAGATCAAGGCCATGAAGCAGGTCGCCGGAAAGCTGCGCGGCGACCTGCAGCAATACCGCGAGCTCCTGACTTTCGCCCAGTTCGGCACCGAGCTGGACAAAATCAGCCAGGCCCAGCTCGATCGCGGAGTGCGTCTGACCGAGATCCTCAAACAGGGCCAGTTCCACCCCCTGCCGGTGGAAAAGCAGATTCTGATCATTTATGCCGGCAACCGCGGCTTCCTCGACGAATTTCCCGTCTCCCGCATTCCCGAGTACGAGCGCAAGCTGGAGGAATATTTCGCCCACGAAAAGAGCGCCGTCCTGGCCGCGATCGTCCAGCGCAAGCAGATCGACAACGCCCTGGACGCCGAGATTTCCGCCGCACTGACCGAATTCAACGCCCGCTTCCGGGAACAAAGTGTCTGATGCCGACCCTCATCGATCTTCGCCGCCGGATCAAAAGCGTTAAAAACACGCAGCAGGTCACCAAGGCGATGAAGACCGTCTCCACGGCGAAATTTAAAAAAGCCCAGCGGGTCATCCAGGAAGGGCGGCCCTACTGGCGCGGAACGCCGGCCCTCATTTGGGACGCCTCCCGCTGGACGGGTGGACTGGGCCACCCGCTCCTCCTCCCCCGCGAGGAGCGCCGGGTCCATGTCATCGTCCTGACTTCGGACAAGGGACTCTGCGGAGCCTTCAATTCCAACCTGCTGGCCCGGGTCCAGGAGTTCCTCGACGAGAAATCGAAGACGGCGGCCGTCCGCCTCATCCTCATCGGCAAGAAGGCCGTCCATCATTTCCGCAAGCTGGCCTTTCCCGTCGACCGGGCCGTCGGCGACAAAACGGACAAGCTCGAGGAGAACGCCCTCCGGGACATCGCCCGGGAGTTGATGCGGCTTTTCCTCCACCAGGAAACCGATGCCGTCTATCTGGCCTTCAACGAATTCAAATCCGTTCTCTCGCCCCGCCTCAACATCAAGCGCCTCATTCCCGTGGTTCCGCCGGAGCTGGCGCTCCACCACGTCCAGCCGGGCGGGATCATCGTCCCGGCCTGGGAGCCGGGTCCCCGGGGCGTCCTGGACGCGCTGCTTCCCCGGTTCATCGAGGACCAGCTTGGCCACGCCTATTACGAGTCCCAGGCGGCCGAGCAGGCGGCCCGGATGATGGCCATGGACAGCGCCTCGCGCAACGCCGGGGAGCTGATCCACAAGTACTTCCTGGTGATGAACAAGATCCGCCAGGCGGGCATCACCAAGGAGCTCCTGGAGATCATGACCGCGGTGGAAGCCCTGAAAAAATAGCCGCAGCGATTGGAGCGCATTATGAACATAACCGCGAACGCCGAGCGCATCGGGACCGTTGTCCAGGTCATCGGGCCGGTCGTCGACGTGGCCTTCAAAGGCCAACAGCTGCCCGAGATCTACACCGCCGTCCGTATCACCAGCGAAGGCATCGACACGCCCATGCCGATCGATATCATCGTCGAAGTCGAGCAGCACCTCGGAGAGGATACCGTCCGCTGCGTCTCCATGCAGTCCACAGACGGGTTGGCCCGGGGCATGAAGGCCATCGACACGGGCGGCCCGATCATGGTCCCCGTCGGCCCGGAGACGCTCGGACGGGTCATGAACGTCATCGGCCAGCCCGTCGACCACGCCGGTCCGATCACGACCGCCAAGCATTATCCCATCCATCGACCATCCCCGAGGCTCGACGAGCAGAGCACCCGGCTGGAGATGTTCGAGACGGGCATCAAGGTCATCGACCTCATCCAGCCCTTTCTCAAGGGGGGCAAGATCGGTTTGTTCGGCGGCGCCGGCGTGGGCAAAACGGTCATCATCCAGGAGCTCATCCACAACGTGGCCCTGAAGCACGGCGGATATTCCGTCTTCGCCGGGGTCGGTGAACGGACGCGCGAGGGCAACGACCTGTGGCTGGAAATGACCAAGTCCAAGGTCATCGGCAAGACCGCCCTGGTCTACGGCCAGATGACCGAACCGCCCGGCGCCCGCCTGCGCATCGGCCTGACCGCCTTGTCCGTGGCCGAGTATTTCCGCGACGAGATGAACCAAGACCTCCTCCTTTTCATCGACAACATCTTCCGCTTNNAGCCCAACCTGGCCACCGAGCTGGGAGAACTTGAAGAGCGCATCACCTCAACCAAGAAGGGCTCGATCACGTCCGTCCAGGCCATCTACGTTCCGGCGGATGACTTCACCGATCCCGCCCCGGCCACGACGTTCTCCCATCTCGACGCCTCGACCCAGCTTTCGCGGGCCCTGACCGATATGGGCATCTATCCGGCCGTCGATCCCCTGGCCTCATACAGCCGCATCCTGGATCCCATCATCATCGGCGAGGAGCATTACCG
>PMCY01000115.1:6493-11401 GCA_003154255.1 Candidatus Aminicenantota bacterium
TCTACATGGTCGGCGGCATCGAGGACGTCGCCCGCCGGTTCGAGGAGCTGAAGGCCCAATGAGCCCGGACAAGCCCCTCTGCCTCCACCTTCATGTGGTGACGCCGCGGCGCCTCCTGGTGGACACCATGGTGGACGAGGCCCGTATTCCCGGCCTGGAAGGCCAGATCGGCATCCTGCCCGGACACCGGCCGCTGATGCTGGCCCTGGGCCGGGGGCCGATCGTTTTCCGGAAAGGGACCGATGAAGAAACGTTCGAGGTTGAAGGGGGTACGGCCGAGATCCTTCCCGACCGGGTCCTCGTTTTCACTGCGCTGCCTGAATAGCCCTGGCCATAAATAAGTAAAATTACCGACGCAATCGCCGAGCCATCGTGTTATAGTGGAAAGAGGATAAAAATATGCGGTTTATGGTCAACCAAAAAGAATATCGTTTAGAGCGGGAAGACGTAGAAAAACGGATGAGGGGAATCCTGCCGGAACCGATCGCCAAGTACTATATCGTTGTTCGGGGGAGAAATTATCCTCCCAAGCAGGTGCTCAGCATTGTCTCGAAAATCGATCGAATCGAATTGACCACGATGGGGGCGCACGAGATTCTGAAAAGACTGGGATTTGACCTCCGGGCCATCTGGAGCAATCACTGATCGGGGCCGTCTCATTCGACTTTTGAAGATTTCCGCGGAGAATAAATTCCGCAGTAACGAGACAATCGACGAATTCCATCGCGGGCGGGTTCGCGTCATCCAATCCAAAACGGGTTACCGGTTCGCCCTGGACGCGCCCCTCCTGGCCGATTTCGTGGAAATCGAGCCGGGGGACGAGGTCCTGGAGTTGGGAACGGGAAACGGGATCATCCCTCTTCTGCTCGGCGCACGGCCTTTCCGGATGTTGATCGCCCTGGAACTGCAAGCCGGGCCGGCCGCCCTGGCCCGCCGCAACGTCGCCCAGAACGGGCTCCGGGATAGGGTCAAGGTCGTCCGGGCGGATCTGCGCTCCTATCGCCCCGGCCGGCGTTTCGACGTCGTTTTCTCCAATCCGCCGTACATCAAAAGCAGGACCGGATTCCTGAGCTCTTCGGGCGAGAAATCCATCGCCAAACACGAGCTGACCTGCGACCTCCCCGAAGTGATGCGCGCCGTTTCCGACCTATTGAAGGCCGAGGGGCGGGGTTATTTCATTTATCCGGCCGGTCGTGCCGAGGAGCTGCGGACCGCCGCCGCGGCCCATGGGCTGGGGGTCCGCTCGATCCGTCTCGTCCGGCCGCGGCCGGGCGACCTGCCGGCGTTCGTCCTGGTCCGGTTGGGTTTCGGTCCGGGCCGCGAACGAAAACTGCGCGTCTTGACGCTGAAGACCGCCGCCGGCGCCGACACCGCCGAGGCCTGCCGGATCTACGAGGGGAGGCGCCGGACCGGCGGACTCAGCCGGAATCGCGTCCGAACATAGCCCTTTTCTCTCGAAAAGGGAGCGGGCCCTGGAATTTCCCGGCCCCATCCCGGATTATGGCCTCTCTTCAAGGTCGATTAGGCCGTCGGCCCGTTGAGAAACTGATTGCAAAACAGGCCCCAACATGCGATATTTTAAGGGTTATGCGTGATATATTCGTCCAAATCGGAGTCCGCGGACGGGTCGGTTTCTAAAGGAAAGCCCCGTGTCACGCCTGATTGGCAATCTCCGCGAGCTTTACCGTTTCCGCGTTCTCATCCAGAGCCTGGTGGGGCGGGAATTGAAAGCCCGCTACCGCGGCACCGTGCTGGGCTTCCTGTGGTCATTCCTCAACCCCCTCCTTCTCATGATCGTCTACACCGCCGTTTTCGGGCTGATCATTCCTCCCCGTGACGTTGCGTTCAACAGCAAGCCTCTCGTCTACGCGTTGTATCTGTTCACCGGGCTCCTGCCCTGGTACTGGTTCTCGTCCTCGGCGATGGAGTCGTCGACCGTGCTTATGGCCAACGGGAACCTCATCAAGAAAATCCTCTTCCCGGCCGAGGTCCTGCCGATCGTCACGGTCACGGCCAATCTGGTCAACTTTCTTTTCGGGCTGCCCATCCTCTTTGCCTTCATCGGGCTCTTCGGCGGCCACTATACGGCTTTCATTCTTTTCCTGCCGTTGGCCATCCTCATCCAATACATCTTCACCCTGGGTTTCAGCCTGCTCATCTCGGCCCTGACCATCCACTTCCGCGACATCAAGGACATCCTGGGCAACCTCCTGACGTTCTGGTTTTTCGCCACGCCCGTCATCTACCTCCTGTCCAACCCCACCATCCAGAAATCGGCCGCCGTGCGGACCCTGCTCAACCTCAATCCCATGACCCACATCATCGAGGGCTATCACAGCGCCCTCTATTTCGGCGAGCTCATCCATTGGAAGCGGATGGGGATCGCCCTGGCCATTTCCCTGGCCTTTTTCTGGATCGGCTACTCCGTCTTCGACCGCCTGCGCGATTCGTTCCCGGAGGAAGTCTAGGTGCACGCCATCGAACTCGACCACGTCTGGCGCGTCTATCAGAAATATTCCGCGCGCCACCGTTTCCAGACTTTTAAAAGCGCCATTGTGCGCGGCGACTTCTTCCGCTCCATCAAGGCCGATGAGCTCGTCTCCGCCGTGGAGGACGTCAGCCTGATGGTCGAGGAAGGCACGACGCTCGGCCTGATCGGCCGCAACGGCTCGGGCAAGAGCACGATGCTCAAGCTCATCGCCGGGATCGCCAAGCCGACGGCGGGGACGCTCTCCGTCCGGGGCAAGATCTCGGCCCTCATCGAGCTCGGCGCGGGCTTCCACCCCGAGATCAGCGGCCGGGAAAACGTCTTCATCAACGGCATCATGCTGGGGCTCAGCAAAAAGGAGATCGCCTCCAAGTTCGACGAGATCGTCCGCTTCGCCGGCCTGGAGGAATTCATCGACGCCCCGGTCAAGACCTATTCCTCGGGCATGTTCATGCGCCTGGGCTTCTCGATCGCCATCAACGTCAATCCCGACGTCCTGCTGGTCGACGAGGTTCTGGCCGTGGGCGACGCCGCCTTCATCCCCAAGTGCCTCGACCGCATTGACGACTTCCGGCGGCGGGGCAAGACCATCCTCTTCGTCAGCCACGATCTGACCATGGTGGCCAAGATCTGCGATAAGGTCGCCTGGATGAAGGACGGCCGGCTGCGGATGCTGGGCGAACCCCAGCGGGTCGTCGACGCCTATCTCCAGGACGTGGCCGAGAAACAGGAAGAGGATTTCCAGGAGAAGAAGGAGGCCGCGGCCGAAACGCCCGCTTCGTCCGTCGACGGCGGCCGCGAGCAGCGCTGGGGCCGCCGCGAGATCGAGATCCGTAAAGTCATCCTGCGCGGTCCGAACGGCGAGGAGAAGCACGTCTTTGCTCCCGACGACGGGATGCTCATCGAGTTGGATGTGGCCGCCCTCGAGCCGCACAAGGACTTCGTCTTCGGCATCGGCATCTTCAACTCACTGGGGACGCTCTGCTACGGCACGAACACCGATCTGGAGGAGCTTGTCCCCGAATCCATCCGGGGTGAAGGCCGGGTTGTCTGCCGCATCGACAAGCTCGGCCTCATCAACGGTACTTATTACCTGGACGTGGCCGTTCACAAGCGCGACGGGTACCCCTTCGATTACCATAAAAATCTCTATTCGTTCCTCGTCTCCTCGACGAAACGGGACGAGGGCATCGCCCGCCTGCCGCACCGCTGGGAATTCGGGCCGAATATCGGGATCAAAGCCCAGGGAAAATAAACATGACCCGCTCGAAGGCCCGCACGCTCGCCGAGCTCGTCCGCATCCGGGCCCGCCTGCGCCGCGAGGGGAAGACGGTCGTCTTCACCAACGGCTGTTTCGATCTCATCCACGGCGGGCATGTCCATCTTTTCCGCGCGGCCAGGGCCCTGGGCGACGTCCTGATCGTGGCCCTCAACAGCGACGCTTCGATCCACCGGCTCAAGGGTCCCTCGCGGCCGATCTTTCCGCTGGCCGAGCGCTTCGAAGTCCTCTCCGCGATGGAATCGATCGACTATCTGACTTCTTTCTCCCAGGACACTCCGCAAAAAACGATCGCCGCTCTACTGCCCGACGTGCTGGTCAAAGGCGGCGACTGGGGCGCGGATGAGATCGTCGGCCGGGCCGAAGTCGAAGGGGCGGGCGGCCGGGTCGTCCGGGTGGCTTATCTCCCGGGACACTCCAGCACCAATATCATCGGCAAGATTCTGCGGGGCTTCCGGCCCGCTTTATAGGCCGCTGCGGAACTCCACGTCGACGAGCATGATCTCCGAAACACCCGCCGTGCGCACGCGCGGCCCCCAGAGCTGGACGCCGCTGCTGACGAAGATATGGGTGGGGCCCTTTTTCTTGTAACCCCAGACCAGTTCGTACCGTCGGGCGGTGATGAAATTGACGGGGAAAAGCTGGCCGTCGTGGGTGTGGCCGGAAAATTGAACGTCGACGCCGGCCTCGGATGCGGCCTGGAGTTCGGTTGGGCGGTGGTCGACCAGGATCACCGGTAGGTCGCGCGGCGTCTCCGCCAACAGTTCGGCCACCGTCTTCCTCAAGGTCTGGCCCGGCCGCGGCCGGCCCTGGTCGTTGCGCCCGGCCAGGTAGATGACCCCGTCGATTTTTATGACCTCGTCCCGGAGCAGAATGATCCCGGCCTGGGCGAAGAAGGCGGAGCGGTCCGACCCTCCGAATCCTTCGTGGTTTCCCGGGACTCCATAGACCCCGTACTTGGCCCGGAGGCGCCGGAAAGAGGCGGCGAATTTCTCCGATCCCTCGCCCCTGCGGTCGCCTTCGGTCACGTCGCCCCCGATCAGGATAAGGTCCGGGTCCAGAGCGTTGACCGTCTCGACGAAACGGGGCAGGAACCCGGGCGATGTCGCCGCCCCAAGATGGAAGTCGGAGGCGAAGACGA
>PMCY01000072.1 GCA_003154255.1 Candidatus Aminicenantota bacterium
ACGGGGAAACACGGAGCTTTTTAGCGGCGATCAAAGCCGGCCGAAGAGGCCGCCTACGCCGGCTTCCGCGGCACGGGCGCTCAGGCCCAGGACGGCGCGTTCGATAATCCTTTTTCCGAGTGCTATAATCCAAGGTGGCGCCGGCCCGGGGGATCTGTTCGCGCCTCCGGCACGGCCTCCGGTCAACCCATGGACGGAAGCATCTTTACCGACAAATTGAAAACGCCCGACGCCCGCGCGTTGTCCCGGGTTTTAGGGGTGAAAGCCGCCCTCTGGAAGGAAATCGAAACGGATCTTCGGGCCGCACTCGGGGACTTGGCCGTCGAATGGAAACACTACGGAGCCAAATCGGGTTGGATCCTGAAGCTCCTTTTGAAGAAGAGGAACCTTTTCTTCCTGACGCCCGGAGAGGGGCATTTCCGGGTGGCTTTCGTCTTTGGCGAAAAGGAGGTCGAGGCGATCGCCGAGGGCGGATTCGCCGCGTCCCTGGTCGGGGAGCTGCAGGCGGCCCGGAAATACGCCGAGGGCCGGGGACTACGGATCGAAGTGGAAAGCGACGCCGATGTCCGAACGGTCGTGGCCCTGGCCAAGATCAAGGCCGCCTTTTGAGCGGACGGGGCGGCGCGGCGGTTCCGCCTACAGGGCCCCGATCAGCTTCCAGTAGAAGATGCTGATCCAAAGCGCGACCAGGGCGGCCGCCAGGTAGAGGAACGCCGACTTGAACCGGTCGCCCTCGGTGTAGGCCTTCTTACCGGTTACCCCCTCCGTGATCACCGTCCAGATGTTCTGGTAAGGGAACCAGAAGACATGCAGGGGCAGGTAGATCGCCCCGACCAGAACGAGCGGGTCCATGCCCCGCGCGGCGACAAAGTCATGAAGGGTCAGGAAGAAGATGCCGATGGTGATGAATCCCACCGGGTCGATGAAGCGCATGACCACGACCAGGGCGCCGATGGCGGTCAAAAGGAGCCACGGGCTGGAGGCGAANNATCATGCCGATGGCCTCGGCGGGAACCTTGTGCAGCGGCTGGGTGATCCAGGCCAGGACGGAGATGCCGATGACGAGGGCCGTCCATTTTTCCGCCCGGCTCATGCGGCCGAGCTTATGGTACTGCTCGCGGACGATCTCGCGGGTGATCGGCGCGGCCGACCCGGGCGCCAGGGCCANNGGATCTTGAGGGAATTGTAGAGTCCCGTCAGGTAGGGGCCCCAGAGGGCCCCGGTCAGGATGGCGCAGCCGGGCAGCACGGCCATCTGGAAGGTGCTCAGGATGATGAGGGCCGAGCCGCGGCTGGGCAGGGGCAGCTCGAGGGCCTGGACGATGGCCCAGGCGATGGGGATCATGATGGCCGTGCGGACGGTCATGGAGGGGATGCCGAAGGCCAGGATGACGCCGATGACCAGGAAGGCGAAGACGATGCCGTTGTAGGTCGGCTTGAAAATGAGCAGGATGCGGTAGGAGATGCGTTTGGCCAGGCCCGTCTTCTCCATGGCCCGGCCGAAGAAGAGGACGCTGATGAGGATCCAGAAGGCCGAGGAGGAGAACCCGGCCAGGGCCGTCGCGGCCGGGATCTTGAAGGCCAGCAGGAGTCCCAGCGCNNCCTTCGCTTCATGGAGGACTCCTCAAGACGTTAAAAATCCCGGTCAAGTCGGCGGAACTATATCGCCCGGCCGAAGCCGGTGTCAATTATGCCCCCGATTTTAATCAGGTTTTGATGGCGATGCACTCGATTTCGATCTTGGCCCCCGCGGCCAGGGCGCCGACTTGGAACGTCGCCCGGGCCGGGCAGGGGGCCTTAAAGAACTCGGCGTAGACCTTGTTCATAGCCGTGAATTCGGTCAGGTCGGTCATCAGCACGGTGCACTTGACCACGTTGTCCAGGGAGCTTCCGCCCGCTTCGAGCACGGCCGAGAGATTCTTCAGGACTTGGCGGGTCTGGTCCTCGATGGTTCCGGGGACGATCTTCCCCGTGGCCGGATCGACGGGCAGCTGGCCGGAGCAGAAGACGAATCCGCCGGCGGCGATGCCCTGGGAAATGGGGCCGCTGGCCTTGGGGGCTTTGTCGGTCAGGATTTGCTTCTTGACGATATCCCCCTTCTGGGCGGCCGCGCCCAAGAAGACGAAAAGGGCGAGAAGACAGAGTAGAACCGGGATCGATCGCTTGGTCATAGCAGTCCTCCTTGAATCGATGAGAAGGAATTATATCCCGGCCGCCCCGCCGGGCGCAAAAGAAGAAGCCGGGCGAGGGGCGTTTGGGGAAAAACCCGTGCGACGACTAAGCGGGCATGGTTTTTCGCCGAAGGCGAAAAGAGCGCAGGAGGAGCGTCGGAGCGAGTTTTCCGCGCTGGGGAACGGGCTCGGCAGTCCTACGCCTTAGCTAGGAAACGAGCGTGTTTTTCCCCGAATGCCCCGAGCCCGGCATTCCTTTTATTTCTGCAAAGGCTTAGACCTCTTTCTTCTTCCGGCTGAACTTGGCCGAGATGTCGTCGATGATCGAGTACACCACCGGGACGACGACCAGGGTCAGGATGGTCGAGCTGGTCAGGCCGCCGATGATGGTATAGCCGATGGACTGCCGGAAGCTGGAGCTGGCCCCGAATCCGACGGCGACGGGGATCATGCCCANNGGTGGTCATGAGGATGGGCCGAAGCCGGGTCGAGCCGGCCTCGACGATGGCCTCGAAGCGCTTCATCCCCCTCCGCCTCAAAACATTCGTGTAATCGACCAGCAGAATGGAGTTTTTAGTCACCAGGCCCATGAGCATGATCAGGCCGATGAAGGCCACCATGTCGAAGAGCTTATTGGCCAGGAGAAGGCCCAGGACGGCGCCGATGATCGACAGCGGCAGGGCCAGCATGATGACGAACGGCTGGACAAACGAGCCAAACTGGGAAGCCAGAACCATGTAGACGAAAATGACGGCCAGGGCCATGGCCAAACCGAGCGAGGCGAACATCTTGCGGTTCTGCTCGACCTGTCCGCCGAATTCATACGTCACGCCCGCGGGGTAAGGGATCCTGGCCAGGGCGTTCAGGACGTTTTGGGTGATCTCGTTCAGGGCCCGGCCTTTGAGGGTGTTGGCGCCGATCATGATCTGGCGGGTCCGGTTGGACCGCCGGATCTGGGTCGGCCCGTTGACGGTGCGCAGGCTCCCGACCTGATCCAGAGTGATCGCGCCGCCGCGCATGAGCGGGATATAGACTCGGCTCAGCCTCTGGACGTCGTTGCGGACATCCTCGGTGGCCCGGACGCGGATGTCGTAGAGCTTCTCGCCCTCTCGGTATTTGGACGCCAGATCGCCGTCAACGATGGAGCGCATGACCGCGGCGATTTGCCCGGTCCCGGTGCCCAGGCGGGCGGCCCGCTCGCGGTCGATTTGGATTTGAAGCTCGGGCTTGGGGGGACGGTTGTCGCTGTTGACGTCGACCAGACCGCTGATGCCCTGCAGGGCCAGCTTGACCTGGTCGCCGGCCGTATTGAGACCGGCCAGATCGGTCCCTTTGAGGTTGATCTGGATGGGCAGCTGCTGCATGGCCGCGAAAGCCGCCCCGCCCATGGACGAGGCGTCCTGGAAGGTGATCGTGGTGCCCGGGACGCGGGCCAGGAGCGGGCGGATCTTGTCCCGGTAAGCCTGTGATTCGCTGGCCGGGATCTTTAGCTTGACGTTGATGGAGGCGGTGTCGGATGAGCCGTCGGTCGAGCCGACGACCGTGGCTAGATCCCCGATTTCGGGCTGCTCCCGGAGGATCTTTTCGATCGTCAGGACGGCTGCGTCCGTGCGGTCGAGCGAGCTGCCCGAAGCGGTCTGGACGATCAGGTTGAATTCGGCCTGGTCGCCGTGGGGCGTGCCACCCGTCCCGACGACGGTGAAGAGGTAGACGCTGATCAAGAAGACCAGAGTGGTGACGAAGATCATGGTCTTGCGGTGTTTGAGGGCCCAGCGCAGCAGGGGCCGGTAGTTGGCGCCCAGCTTCTCATAAGCTCCAGAAACCAGGTGCTCCAGCCGTGAGGAAAAGGTCTTCTTCCCGTTCCGCTCGGTCTTCTTGAAGAAGTGGGCCGACAGCATNNTCGTGGCCGTGACGGCCAGGCCGACTTCGGACGTCCCTTCACTGGCCGCCTTCATGGGATCCTGGCCCAATTTGTCCATGTGGCGGAAGATGTTCTCCCGGACGACGATGGCGTCGTCGATGAGCAGGCCGACCGATAGGCTGAGGGCCAGAAGGGTGATTATGTTGACGGTATAGCCGAAGAAGGACATGACGCCGAAGGCGGCGATGAGGCAGACGGGCAGGCCGGCCACGGTGATGAGGGTGTTGCGCAGGTCGCCGAAGGAGAAGAGGACGACCAGGCCGGCGAAGAGGATGCCCAGGAGGAGGGTGTTGAGAACGTCGTCCCGGGAGTCTTTGATCTGGATGGAGGTGTCCGTCGTCCGCCGCAGGTCCAGGTCGGGACGGGCTCGTTTGACCGATTCGATGACCTTGTTGACTTCGTCGGCCACCTTGACCGCGTTCGTCCCGGACTGTTTCTGGACGATGAGCGAGACGCATTCCTGGCCGTTGACCCGGGAGATCGTCCGCTTGGTCTTGAAGGCGTCCTTGACCACGGCCAGGTCCTTCAAATAGACCGGATGACCGCCGGCGTTGGACACGACGATGTCCAGCATCTCGGGCAGGCTGGTGAACTCGGCTTTGGTCCGGATGAGGAAATCCTCGGCCCGGCCCTGGACCCGGCCGGCCGGCATGTTCAGGTTTTCGCCGCGGATGGCCTGGGTCACCTGGGCGATGGAAATGCCCTGGGCGTTCATCCGGTTGAGGTCGACCTCGACCTGGATCTCGCGCTCCAGCCCGCCGATGAGGTCGACGGCGCCGACCCCATCCACTTGCTGCATCTGGACCTTGATGGTGTCGTCGACGAGCTGGCGGATTTCGGGCAGGCTCATCCGGCCGCTCTTGCTCAGGACGGCAAAGGAAATAACGGGCACGGCCGAGGGATCGAACTTGTTGATGACCGGCTCGANNACCGGCTCGATGATCTCGCGGGGCAGGGTATTGCGGATCCCGGCGACCTTTTCCCGCACCTCGGTGGAGGCCACCTGGGCGTCTTTTTCGAGGACGAAAGCGGCCAGGATGACCGAAATGCCCTCGGACGAGGTCGAAGTGACCTTGTCGATGCCGTTGATGGTGCTGAGGGCGTCCTCGATGGGTTTGGTGACCTGGGTTTCCATCTCCTCGGGGCCCACGCCGGGATTGGCGATGCTCACGGCTACGTAAGGCAGGGAGACGTCAGGCATGAGGTCGACGCCCAGGCGCGAATACGAAAGCCCGCCCACCACCACCATGGCCACGATGATCATGGTGATGAAGACGGGCTGCTTGATGGAAATATCGGCGATTCTCATGGCGGGACCGCTCCTTATTTCCGGGCGGCGGGACGTTCGATGAGGGTGATCTTATCCTTGTCGTTGAGAAGACCGGCGCCCGTTGTGATGACGCGCTCATCGCCTTTCAGGCCGGAGAGGATCTCGATGACGTCGTTGACGACCGTGCCGGTCGTCACCGGGACCATGCGGGCCTGGCCGTCCCCAGCCAGGAAGACATACTTCTGGCCGCCCCGGTCGACGATTGAGACGAGGGGCACGACGAGCGCGGTCCGCCGGCTCTCGACCCACTCGACTTCGGCGTACATGCCGGGCTTGAGCCGGTGGGCGGGATTGGGAATGCTCAGCTCGACGTCGATCGTCCGGGCCACGGGGTTGGCCACCGGGCTCAAGTTGGTCACCCGGGCGTTGAACGTCTCGCCCGGGAAGGCCTCCAGCGTGACGCTGGCCGGCTTGCCCAGGCCGATGAAGCGGATCTTCTTCTCGTCGACGGCGGCCACGACCTTGACCGTATCGAGATCGACCAGATTGAGGATCGGGGAGCTGGGATTGACTGCGGCGCCGGGATTCAGGAGGATGCGGGCGACCACGCCCTTGGCGTCGCTCTTGACTTCGTAAGGCTTATAGTCGTACCCGACTTCGTCCCGATTGACGATGCTGACGACCTGGCCGGGAGAGACGACGCTGGCCATCTTGACCAGGTTGTTGGCGATCTTGCCGGGGACCTTGGAGAAGATGGACATTTCGGCGTCGGCCTGCAAATTGCCCGAGGAATGGATCTTATCCTCGATGTCCTGATGAGCGGGCGCCATGGTCTCGACCGGAACGATCGTCACCGGGGCCGGCTTGGCCGCCTCGCGCTTCTTGGCTTGAATGTTCTGGTTGGCCCGGTAGCCGATGAACGCCACCAGGGCGATCAGGATCAGGACGATGATGATTCTTCCGATTTTCATATTTTCCTCCCGCAGGAACGATAAAGGGTGAATTTGCTCAAGGTGTGGTTATAGACGAGCTGCAGAGAATTCAGCCGGGCGCTTTCCACCGAATTCTGGGCGTCGATCAGCTCGGTGGCGCTGAGGAGTCCGTTGCGGAAGCGCTCCTCGGCGATGCGCAGACTGTCCTCGGCCTGCTTGATCTTGACCTTCTCGATCTCCAGCTTCTGCTCGGTGACCCTCAGATCGGCCAGCGCCGTCTGGAGTTCCTGGGTCACGGACCGTTCCAGGTCGGTCCGGCGCAGCTCGACCGCCCGCAGGCCCGATCGGGCCTCGGCCACCTGGGCCCGAACGCGGAAGCCGTCGAAGACCGGATAGCTCAAGGACAGTGTCGCCGTCCAGTTGCCCCGGATCTTGTTCATGTCGGGCATATAGCCGTTGCGGAACTCATACGAGAACCCGGCCGCGACCGTGGGCTTGTCGCCGGTTTTAGCCAAATCGATCGTCGACTTGTTGAGGTCGATCTGGTGCCGCCACTGCTGAAACTCGACCCGATTCTCCAAGGCCTCCTTGAACAAGGTCTCGGCGTTGAAGACACCCGGCTCAAAGACGAAGACGCCGTCGGGATCGAAAGCGGCGTCGGCCTCCCGGCCGGTCAGGGTGTTGAAGGCGATGCGGAATTTGTCGATATTGTTAAGGAAATCGAGCCGCTGGCCCTGCACGGAGCTGATCTGGACCTGGAGGAGATTGACGTCAAAACTCGAAGCCAGGCCGGCGTCGTACCGTTGTTTGGCCGTCTCCAGCTTTTTTTCGAAGGCTTTGAGGGTCTCGTCCAGGACTTTGATGGCCTCATGGAAGAAGATCGTCCCGTAGAACAGCGGCACAATCTGGTAGGCCAGCATATGCTTGGTCAAGGCCACGCCGTCGTTGGCCAGGTCCAGGCCGGATTTGCTGATATCGACCATCCTGGCCGTCCGGCCCCAATTGAAGACCTGCTCCATCACCGACG
>PMCY01000121.1:0-828 GCA_003154255.1 Candidatus Aminicenantota bacterium
GCACCGAGAAGTCGCGCCGCGTGGTCCCCCATAAAATCTACCAGGCGCTGGCCATGGGCAAGGCGGTCGTCACCGCCCGTAATCCGGCCGTCGAGGAATTCTTCGTCCACCGCCGCTCTATTTACCTGTGCGACGAGCCCCTGCCCGCGTCCCTGGCCGCGGCCATCCTGGAGCTCCGGCGCGATGGAAATTTGCGCAGCGGCTTGGCCGAGGAAGGGCTGCGGGTGATGCGGGCCGCCTTTACGCCCCGCATGATCGGAACCCGCCTGCTCACAATCCTCGAAAGGGGCCGAAAGGGGCAAGGCCCATGTTAAAGCCCGACTCCTTTTCCTCCTTCTTCATTCCGCCGTTCCGCGGGGAGATCGCCGTCGAATACGATCGTCCGGAAATACGCGGACTGTTGGCCGGTCTTGACGATCGCCTGGGCGGCCCGGACGCCGCAGTCCTTCACAAAGGCCGCAACACCGTGACGGCCCTGCGCCTGGCGGCCTTGGACGGCGGGGAATTTGAGATAGCCGTAAAGGAATTCCGCGTTCGCGGCTTGACTCGGCTCAAGACGCTTTTGTCGGCCTCCAAGGCTCGCCGCGCCTGGAACGGCGCGCGGGCCCTTCTCCAAGCCGGTCTCCTGACCGCGGCCCCGGTCGCTTACGGCGAGGTCCGCCGGCGCGGCCTCGTCGTCCAGGCGGTTTTTCTGGCCGAACGGCTCATGGAGGGGACCGAGATCCGCGAGCTTTTCCGCGATTGTCCGGCCGATACCCTGCGGCCCCTTCTGGCCGGATTGGCCCGCGCCGTCCGGCTTGGCCATGATCGCGGCGTCGTCCATCGCGA
>PMCY01000121.1:948-5993 GCA_003154255.1 Candidatus Aminicenantota bacterium
CGCCTGCGGCGCTGGGCCCGCCGCCTGAAGATCCAATGACGCCCTTCAAATTCGAGTGGAATCCGTTCGCCGACCAGCCCCACAATGTCGCTCCGCGCAGCGAGCGGACCCGCCATCACTTCCGCCATGCCTGGACGTACCTGACGTTGCTCGGCTCGAACATCATCCATGGCGTTCCCACCTATGCGAACTACCGGCGGAACCGCCGCATGATGTACCGCGCGGAAATTCCGATCGAGCCCGGAATGTTCGGCCTGGCCGTATCGCCGGGCGCCGGCCCGGGCGATGAAGTCTTCGATCTTCTCAAAGAATCGGGGGCCCGCAAGGTTTTGTTCCGCATTCCCTCCTGGGAAAAAGAGCGGCTGGACGAGTTCACCGATTTCGCCCGGGCCCTTAAAAAAAGCGGTTTTGAGACGGTCATCGCCCTGCTCCAGCGCCGTGAGGACGTCTTCCGCCTGGAGGCCTGGGCGGCTTTCCTTGACGATGTATTCGGCCGCTTTCACTCCCTGTCCGAAGGGTTCGAGATCGGACACGCCTGGAACCGGACCAAGTGGGGCGTCTGGGATTACACCGAATATATCCGATTGGCCCGCGCCGCCGCCGCCCTGCGGGAAAAACACGGCGTTCGGCTCATCGGCCCGGCCGTGATCGATTTCGAGTTTCACCTCTACCCGCCCATCCTGCGGGCCGTGGATTTCCAGGTCATAAGCGCCTTGCTTTACGTTGACCGGGTCGGCGCCCCGGAAAACGCCCAGTACGGCTTCAGCGCCGAGATGAAGATGGCCCTCTACCAGGCGTTCGCCCGGAGCGGCGCCGGACGGTGTCCCGAATGCTGGGTGACCGAAGTCAACTGGCCGCTGGCGGGCACGGGAAAATATTCGCCGGCTTCGGGCAAACCCAATGTCGGCGAGGACGAGCAGGCCGACTTTCTCGTCCGGTATTACATCCTGGCCCTGGCCTCGGGGCTCATCGGGCGGGTCTACTGGTGGCAGCTGGCCGCCCCGGGATATGGCCTCGTCGATCCGCGAGAGACGCCCTGGCGCCGCCGGCCGTCCTTCGAGGCGTTCCGGACGATGGTCGCGGCCCTGTCCGGGTCCGTCTTTGTCCGGCGCGAACGGCCGAATGGCGGGGATATTTTTTATTTCCGCAAAGACGGCAGGGAATTCGCCGTGGCCTGGACGAATGGCCGGGCCTTCGAGCATTCCTTCGGCCGTCCCATCCGGCGGATCGCCGGCCGGGGCGGTGAGGAACGGACGCCTTCGCAAAATGTGCGGATCGACGGGCGCCCGAAGTATGTCTTTTTCTAAAAAGAAATCTTGATCCCGGCCTTGAGGGACAATCCCGACAGGTCGAGCACCGCTTCGCGGGCGTTGGCCACGCCGCCTTCGGAGGGCACTTTGCTGCGCAGGAAAACCAGGGGATAGCTGTTGACCGGGGTCGCTTGGCCGTCGTAGGAATAGAGCTTCCCCGTCTCCGTGACCGGCGCGCTCATGNNATGAAGGAGAACGTCCGGCTGACCTTGAGGTCGAGGCCGACCGCGCCGTAGAAGCCGAGGGCCCCGCCGGTCGCTTCACCCGACCAGTCCTGCCAGAACGTGCCGTGGTCGAAACGGTAGGCGTAGGCGGCCCGGGCGAAGGCGTAAGCCGCCCCGACCTTGAAGTAAAGGTACTCGGCGGGATAGAAGAGAAATCCGATTTTAACCGGAATGGCCCGGAATTCGGGCGTCACTTTGAGCGTGCTCGCTCCCAGGCCCTGGGGATAGGAGATGATCGTCTCCGAAGTGTTGGCGTAATACTCCAGCCCCGCGCAAATGTAGAACTGGCGGGCCAGGGGGAAGATGAATTCGCCGCCGTACTGGAAAGCGAAGTGGAGAGTCCCGGCGGCCTTGTCGGCCGTGGCGCCGAGCTGATAGGCGTATAAATCAGCCAGCCCCTGCGTGCCGTTGTTCAGGTCGCCGATCGAGGAAAAGATTCCGCCTGCCGTAAAAACCAGGGATGGCCGGCCCGAGTCGGACGGTTCGACCCGTTCCGCGGGCGCTTCGGTCCGCTGGATCTCCGCCGAACGGGTCTCGGTCCGAACCGGAGGCCGCGTTTCCGTGCGGGCCGGCGGTGTCTCATCGATGGGTTTGGGCTTGGCAGGTTCGGCCCGTTCGACGATGCGCGGCATCTTCTCGACGGGAGCGTTCTCGTCCAGAGCCTGGACCAGGCTTTCGTGGACGTAGCCCGACACGCGGCCGGACTCGTCCGGGTCGAGTTTGACCAGGTAGAATTCCCCTTCCTTGCGGATCGCTTCGAGGATCTGGCCTTCCTTGATCTGGCGGACGATGACGCTGGAGATCGACGGCTTGAGCCGGATATTGGCCAATTCGGCGGTGACCTTGAGCCAAATCACGGCGGCCTGGGCGGCCGCGGCCAGAAGAATGGTCAAGGCCAGTCCGAGGAGAACACGCGGGCGGGGTTTTATCATGGTCGTCCCTCTCCTTCACGTTTCATTATAACACGGCATCGGGGCGCCGAGGAATGCGATCCCGGGCGGAAGGATCAGAACGAGCCGAGCCGGAATTTGATCCCCATCGAGAGCTGAAGGAAGGAGGGATCGATCGTCATCCCGGGGGCGGCCGCCGCGGCCGCCTTCGCCGCCGCCGCATCGAAATCCGCCCGGGCTGCAGGATCGTCCAGGCCGGCGGCCGTTTCCGGGGAGAAGGCCCAGGCGAATTTTTTGGCCGGAGAATACACGTAGCGCACATCGAAGGTCAGGGCCGTTCTCGGGCCGATCATCAAATCCAGGGCCAGGCCCAGGACGCCGCCGAAGGCTACCCAGGTCTGATCAGGCAGGGACGCGGTTATGCTGTAGGCGGCCGGGGCAGCGGCGCCCGGCAGGAGCGTGCCTGCCCGCGTTTCGGCCAGGAGCGAATGAAGGATGACGGCCGGGCCGGCGATGAAGACAAGTCCGGTCCGTTTCCCCCGCCAGCCCACGGCCAGGGCGGCGAAAAAGGGCACGGCGGTGGCTTCACTCGGATCGGGGTCGGCCGCCAACCGCCGCATAGGCACGCCGGCCTGGCCCCGAGAAAAGTCGGCCCGCGCTTCGAGCGGGGATTTCAGGTAGCCGAAGCCCGCCTGGATGCCGAGGGCGCCGCTGAAGAAATTCGTATACCAGGCTCCCAGAAAAAGAGCCGGGCGGTTGGCGAGAGCCAGGGAGTTTTCGATGGCCGCGCCGGCCAGGGGGCCAGCAGCCCAGGCTTGGCGCTGGATGATTCCGCCCTGGGCCATGCTGAATCCGGCGCCGAGGTTCAGAGCGATCTCGCCGCGCGGGTTCGGGACCTGGGCCGCGGCGGGTACCGAGATGGCCAGGATGGCTGCGGCGGAGAGCATTTTGAAAACGGGAATTCTCATGAGGGCGCCGGCATCCTTATATAATAAGGATCGAGCGAATTCAATTGTCTCCCGCCCCCGGGCCTGTCTTGCGGCGAGGCCCTGATTGGAGTAAATTCTGAAAAGAAGGGAGTCCCTGCCATGATCATCCATCGCCATCATTTTAAAATCGGCGCCGCCGCGCTGGCCGTCCTCGTCCTGGCTTCGGCCGCGCCCTCCTTCGCGGCCAAGGGGCCCAAGATCGTCTTCAAAGAGGACGCCTGGAATTTCGGCAAATCCAAGGGCGGCGATGATCTCGTTCACGAGTTCGTCTTCAAGAACGAGGGCGACGCCGCGCTCCATATCAAGAACGTGGAAACGTCGTGCGGCTGTACCGCGGCCCTGGTCTCCGACAAGTCCGTGGACCCGGGCAAGACGGGCCGGATCAAGATCACGTTCAGCACCCGGGGCTACTCCGGCGAAGTGAGCCGCTTCGTCTACGTCGAATCCGACGACGCGGCCTTGCCCCGCGTCCAGCTCAAGATTTCGGCGGCCGTGGACGTCCAGCCCCAGCCGCGCATCGACCTCGATCGCTACGGCTTCGATGGCGGCCTGCTCATCGAAGGCGACGAGCTCATAGCGCCCGTGACCATCTTCAACAAGGGCGAGCTCGAGCTGAAGGTCGAGGCCTCGCTGCCCGGGGCCAAGTTTCTCCTCGGCGGCAAGCCGGCCGCTTTCCCGGTCAAGATCGCGGCGGGCAAGGATCTGGAGCTGACGGTGAAGCTGTCGCTGGCCAACCGCATGGGCCCGGTCCGGGAATACGTCCTCCTGAAATCCAACGACCCCATGCGGACGACGATCTCGGTCAACCTCAGCGGCTATATCGTGACCAAGGAACAGCTCAAGCAGATCTTCCAGAAATACAAAGATCTTCTTAAGTGACGATCTACAACCTGATCAGTTTCGCCGGGATCTTCGTCCTGGCCTTCATCGCTTGGCTCTTCTCGAGTGATAAAAAGACCGTCAACTGGCGCGTCGTCGCCTGGGGCATCGGCCTGCAGCTGCTCTTCGCTTTCTTTGTCTTCGTCGTCCCGGCCGGGACCAAAGTCTTTCTTTTAGTCAACGACGTCGTGGTCAAGGTCCTGGACAGCGCCCAGGCCGGCACGCGTTTCCTANNGGCCCTGCCTCCCGGCGCGACCAACGAGGCGGGAGAGGGCTCGCTGGGCTATTTTCTGATCTTCCAGGGCCTATCTACCATTGTCTTTTTCGCCGCCCTGATCGGGGCGCTCTATTACGCCGGGATCATGCCTTTCTTCGTCCGCCTCTTTGCCCGCGTCTTCACCAAGACGATGCGGATCAGCGGGGCGGAGGCCCTCAGCGTTTCGAGCAACATTTTCGTCGGCGGGACGGGCGCATTGGCGCCCTCGCGCCTCAGGGACATCTCGCGGATCGGGCTGAAGTCGCTTCTGGCGGCGACGTTGGCTTGTCTCATGACCGGCGCCGTCGCGGGGACGTTCTACACAGGCGGTTCGCTGTTGTTTGGAAAATAAACCGTAGCTCCGCATGGATGCTATTAGAGGGCAGAGTGAGTCTTTTTTAAGCGAGGGCGTATTCGGGGGAAAACCCGTGCGTTTTTCTCCGATTGCCCCGAGCGCTCTTATGAGACATTGGGCCGGTTGATCCGTCTATTAAAGC
>PMCY01000223.1 GCA_003154255.1 Candidatus Aminicenantota bacterium
GCAGCGAAAAGAATCCCGGCGCTCCGGGTGGGGCCGATTTTCGATTATAAATTATAATAGGTTTCATCCCCCGCCGCCCGGGCGGCGCAAGGACAAGGAGGAAGGGCCTATGGCTTTTCGAAGCAAAATAATCATCCGCACGTTTTTGCTGTCGGCGGCCGCGTTGTTGGCCGGCCTTACCGGCCCGGCGGTTTTTTCGTCCTGCCGTCCCTCCGATCCGCCGTCCACCGCGGCGCAGGCGCTGACCGCGTACGATCTCCGCTGCGACGCGGGCGTTGACCCGCTGGGCGTGGATTCGGAAAAGCCGCGCTTGGCCTGGAAGGTCCGCGGCGAAGGGCGCGGCCGGCGCCAGACGGCTTACCGCATCCTGGCCGCCTCAAGCGCCGCGGAATTGGGCCGCGAACGCGGCGATCTTTGGGACAGCGGCATCGTCTCTTCGGGCGAAACGGCCGGCCTCTTCTACGACGGCAAGACCCTGCGATCGTTTCAGCGCGTGTTCTGGAAAGTGCAGATTTGGGACGAAAACGGCGCGCCCTCCGAGTGGAGTCCCGCGGCGGGCTGGACGATGGGCGTTCTGGCTCCGGCCGATTGGCGGGCGGCCTGGATCGGCGCCCCGGTCTCTTTCGGACCGGCGGCCGATTCACTGCTCTTGCGCTGTGAGCTGGCCGTGCGGCCAGGGCTCGTCCGGGCTTTGGCTTTCGTCTGCGGACTGGGCTATTACGAGATGACCCTCAACGGGAGCCGCGTGGGCGAAGACCTGCTAACCCCGGGCTGGACTAAATATAACAAGACCTGCCTCTACGACACGTACGACGTCACGCCTCTCCTTTCGGCGGGGCGCAACGCCGCCGGCCTTCTCCTGGCCAACGGCTTTTTCAACGTCCGGGCCGGCCGCTATACGAAATACACGGGCACGTTCGGCCCGATCCGGGCGATCGCTCTCATCCGGATGGAGTATGCCGACGGCACGGTCGAATTTTGCGGCACGGACGATTCCTGGAAAGCCGGCCCGAGCCCCATCACTTTTTCCTGCATCTATGGCGGTGAGGACTTCGACGCCCGGCTCATGAAACCGGATTTTGACCGGACCGGGTTCGACGACAGGGAATGGCGGCCGGCGGCTAAAATCAGCGGCCCCGGCGGCGTCCTGCGCGGGACGTCGGCCGCGGCTCCGCCAATCCGGGCTTTCGAAACGCTCAAGCCTGTCTCCAGGCGCCCCCTCGGCCCCGGCCGATTTGTCTACGACCTGGGCCAGAACGCGCCGATCATGCTCCGGTTGGCCGTGCGCGGACCGGCCGGCTCGAGCGTGCGGGTGACGCCGGCCGAGCTTCTCAACGCCGACGGCTCGGTCGATCGGCGATCGAGCGGAGGAGGCGAATGCTGGTGGCAATACACGCTGGCCGGCGACAGCGAGGAACTCTATCAATCGAAATTCTTCTACCACGGCAGCCGGTACCTCCAAGCCGAGCTGCTTCCTGCCGAGCCCGGCGGTCCGCTCCCCAAAATCGACGCGCTCGAAGGGACCGTCGTCCATTCATCCTCCGCGCCGATCGGCGACTTCGCCTGCTCCAACGATCTGTTCAATAAAATCCGCACGCTGGTGCGCTGGGCCCAGCGGGCCAACATGATGAGCCTGCTGACCGACTGCCCCCACCGCGAGCGGCTGGGCTGGCTGGAGCAGTATCACCTCAACGGGCCGTCCCTGCGCTACGAATGGGACCTGGCCCGCCTCTTCGCCAAGGGGATGACCGACATGGCCGACTCCCAGCTGGAGACTGGGCTGGTGCCGGACATCGCGCCGGAATACACGGTCTTTTCGGGCGGGTTCCGCGATTCGCCGGAGTGGGGCGCCGCTTATATCCTCGTGCCCTGGCAGCAATATCTGTGGACCGGCGACCTCGAGCTTTTCCGGCGCCACTTCGACGGGATGAAATGCTACGTCGAATATCTGGCTGCCAAGGCGGACGGGAATATCCTTTCGCACGGCCTGGGCGATTGGTATGATATCGGACCCAAGCCGCCGGGTTATGCCCAGCTCACGCCCATCGCCCTGACGGCCACCGCGTTCTATTATCAGGACGCGCGCATCCTGGCCGACGCGGCGGCGCTCCTCGGCCTTTCCGAAGACGCGAAGGTGTATGGGCGGCGGGCTGCCGACATCGGCAAAGCCTTCAACCGCAAGTTCCTTGACGCGCGGACAGGCATCTACGCGACGGGCGCGCAGGCGGCCCAAGCCATCCCCCTGGTCATGGGACTCGTCCCGGAGGAAAATCGGGCCGCCGCAGTCGAAGCCCTGGTCAAAGATGTCCGTTCCCGCGGCAACGCCCTGACCGCGGGGGACGTCGGCTTCCGCTATCTGCTGCGGGCTCTGGCCGACGCCGGGCGTTCGGATGTCATCTTCGACATGAACGCCCAATCGAACAAACCCGGCTACGGATATCAGCTTAATAAAGGCGCCACCAGCCTGACCGAGGCCTGGGACGCCGGGCCGGAATCATCACAAAATCATTTCATGTTGGGGCATATCATGGAATGGTTCTACAGCGATCTGGCCGGCATCCGCGGCTCGATCGACGGCCCGGGATTCAAAAAAATCATCATCCGGCCCTCCCCTGTCGGCAATTTAAAGTGGGCCCGCGGGTCCTTGGAGATCGTACGCGGCCGGATCGAATCGGAGTGGCGGATCGAAGGCGGGAAATTCCGGTTGTCCGTAACCATCCCGGCCAACGCAACGGCCCGGATCGAGCTGCCCGCCGCCGCGATCGGGAACGTGCGCGAAAGCGGCCGGCCCGCGGAAAAATCCGACGCCGTAAAAGCGATGGGGCCGGACAACGGCCGGGCCGTTTTCGAAATCGGCTCCGGCCGCTACGTTTTTGAAGCCGCCTGGAAATAGCGCGGGTCGAGAGCCGGTCGTACTGGCGGGGGGAAAAAGGGGGCCGCTCTCCTTCGAAAACGACCCCTCGTGTCGACGTGGTGCGGAAGGGGGGACTTGAACCCCCACGGACTTACGTCCATAAACTCCTGAGGCTTACGCGTCTGCCATTCCGCCACTTCCGCACGCGGATAAAACCTCAATAAAGGGGTTGTATTATAACCAGAACGGGGCCCGGAGTAAAGACGGAACGTTGACAGGCGCGGAGGGCGGTTGTTATAGTCGGCTCCCATGGAAATGGCGCCGTTTCTCCTTCTTTTGCTGGCCATCGCCGTCCTGCCCTTGACGTTCGGGCGCTTCTGGGAGAAGAATCCCAACAAGCTTCTCGTCGCTTTGGCTCTCAGCCTGCCCGTCGTCATCGTTTTTCTGGCTCGCGGCGACGCTTCCCCTATCCTCCACTCGCTCGTTTTCGATTTTGTCCCCTTCATCGTTCTCTTGGGCGCACTGTTCACGATCACGGGAGGCATCCATCTGAGCGGCGATATCGAGGCCACGCCCGCCGTCAATACGATGTTCCTGGGCGTGGGCGCCGTCCTGGCCTCGCTGATGGGGACGACGGGGGCGGCCATGCTGCTCATCCGCCCGGTCCTGCACACCAACAAGGAGCGCCATTACAAGGTCCACACCATCCTCTTTTTCATCGCCATCGTGGCTAATTGCGGCGGGCTGCTTACTCCCCTGGGCGATCCGCCTCTGTTTATGATGTACCTGCGCGGAGCGCCGTTTGCCTGGTTCCTGCGCCTTTTCCCGGAGTGGTTGACGGCCAACGGTCTTCTCCTCTTGATTTTTTTCTTGGCCGACCGCCACTATCACCATAGGGAACCGGCCCGGGCCGTCCGCAGGGACAAAACCCATATTGTCCCGCTCCGGCTTCACGGCACGCTGAATTTCGTCTGGCTGCTCGGCGTCATTCTTGCTGTGGCCTTGGTCAACGAGCAGACGGTGCCGGCCCTGGGGAGGGCCGCTCATCTGAAATTCGCGCGGGAGGCGGTCATCCTGGTTATGGCCGGGCTCTCCTGGTTCATGACCCGCCGCCAGGTGCGGCAGTGGAACCATTTCACCTGGCACCCTATTCTCGAAGTGGCCTATCTCTTCCTGGGGATCTTCATCACCATGGTCCCCTGCCTTCTCTTTCTCCAGAGCCATGCCGCCTCGCTCGGCGTGCGCCTGCCGGCCCATTTCTACTATGCCGGCGGGGCGTTGAGCAGCTTCCTGGACAACACGCCGACGGCGGTGACGTTCCACTCGCTGGCCCTCGGATTGGGGATCAAAACGGGCGCTTTGACCGCGGGCATTCCCGACGCGCTCCTCAAGGCCATCGCCGCGGGGGCGGTTTTTTTCGGCGGCATGACCTACATCGGCAATGGNNCCGAATTTCATGGTCAAGTCCGTGGCCGAGCATGCGCACATCAAGATGCCCCATTTTTTCGGCTACATGATCAAGTTCTCTCTGATCGTCCTCCTGCCGATCTTCGTGCTGGTGCAGCTGTTGTTTATTTGAAATTTTCATCTTTTTTCCATGGAAAAACAAAATCATCCCGGATTCAGCGAGGCTCATTATGAAAGTGGACACCCGGCCATGAAAGCGAAATTTCGGATTCAAGCGCTGGTTCCGCTCCTGGTCGCGGCGGCGCTGGCCTTCACGGCGGCCCGGCCGTCTTCCGCATCGGACGCGGAGCAAGATCGCCAATTCGTCGCGGACACCCGGGAATATCTCGGCCGGCTGGAAAAGCTCGGCTTCTCCGGAGTGGTCCTGGTCGCCGTCGCCGGGGACCCGGTGCTGGCCCAGGGATATGGCTTGGCGGACCGTGAGCACGCCATCCCCTGGTCGCCCGGGACCATCTCCTGTACCGGGTCCATCACCAAGCAATTCACGGCGGCCGCCATCCTGAAGCTCGAGGAGGAGGGAAAGCTGCGGGTCATGGACCCGATCACGCAATATTTTTCCGGCGTGCCCCCCGACAAAACGCGCATCACGCTTCATCAGCTCTTGACCCACACCTCGGGCATCGAAGATCTCGACGGGCGCGACGACTACGATCCCATCGGCCGCGAGGATTTCGTCCGCCTGGCCCTGGCCCAACCGCTCAGCGCTCCGCCCGGGACGCATTACAGCTATTCCAACGCGGGCTTCAGCCTGCTGGGCATCATCATCGAAAGGCTGAGCGGCGTGTCCTACGAGGAGTTTCTGCGCCGCCGCTTCTTCGTTCCCCTGGGCATGTATGAGACGGGATACAAGCTCCCGGCCTGGGGAGAAGCGCGCCTGGCCATGGGATACCAAGGGGGAACTCTTTGGGGAACGATCCTCGGCCGGCCGATGGATGTCGACGGGCCCTACTGGGTGCTGCGGGCCAACGGAGGAATCCATTCCTCCAGCTATGACATGCTGCGCTGGGCGCGGGCCTTGATGGAAGGCCGCGTGCTCAAGCCGGAATCCATGGCCAAGCTCTGGACGCCGTTCGTCCCGGAGGGCGGCGATTCCTTCTATGGCTATGGCTGGTCGATACGGACGCTCCCCGGGGACGTCAAGGTCATCACCCACAACGGCAGCAACGGCATCTTCTTCGCTGATTTCGCCCTGATCCCCAAGGTGAACCTGGTCATTTTTCTCCAGAGCAACATCGTCGCGGACATGCCCGCCGCTCAAACGCTTCTGGAATCCATCGGATTCAGATTTCTGGCGGCCCGCCCATATCCGCGTGTTCCCAAAGTCGTCGACGCCCCGGAATCCGGACTTGCGCCGCTTGAAGGGATCTACCACATGGCCGGAAACGACGGGGTTTTCCGAGTGAAGCGCGACGGTAAAGCGTTGGCCTTGGAAGCCGATGGTCCGGCGGCGTTCACGGTCCTTCATTCGGTCCAGGCCCTCGACCCCGGCCGCCGCGAGGAACTCGGCAGACGGCTGGACAAAGCCGTCACGGCTGCCCGGACGGGTGATTTCCGGCCTCTTTTCGAAGCATACGGAGGGAAGGCGCCGCTCGATCTCCTGAAGAGCCACTGGCAGGAATTTATTGAGCAGGCCGAAAAGGAGAACGGCCGTTTACGGAAACACGAAATCCTCGGCACGGCGCGGACGGCCGAGCGCGACGAAACCGTGGTTCGGCTCGTTTTTGAAAATGGGACAGTGGAGCGGACCTACGTCTGGAGTTTCGAAGAAAAACCCCTGGTCCAGGGCGTTTCCGTGCGCGGCCTGAAAACGCGCCTCCCTTTCCTTCCGGAATCGGCGACGGAATTCGCCTCCTGGGACGGCGGCTTCCGGCCGTCCAAGCCTCTGCGGTTCGAACGGGACGCGGGCGGGCGGCTGCGTCTCCGCCTCGGCGCCGGCGATCAATCCGTCGAAGCCGTCAGAAAATAAGCAGGGCGCACGGGCTTCTTCCCGCTCACGGGCTCGCATCAATGGCGAAAAAGGCGGGGAGCGAAAATCCTCGCTGGGGATTTATGCATGTTTTGGGGGACACGCCCCAAGCCCCCCTTGACAAAGGAAGCCCCCGCCCCTATTTTAGGGGTACATGACCGTCTCCATAACGAGAGCACGCGTCGGGTTCGATAAAAAGGGCAGGCGGCCGTTTGGCGCGCCCGGAAAACCCGCAACTCATTTTTCCTCCGTATGTTACCGGTTCCGTTCCAAGTTCCGTATTTCCGCACAAAAAAACGGGGCGACGCTCTCACTTCCGCCGCAAGGCGGAAGAGGAGCACGGCCCCAATAATCAAGGAGGTTTCATGAAATTCTTGAGTCGCGATCAGGTCGAGTCTCTGTCCCGTTTCCGGAGCGACAAATTCTTGACCACGTCGTTCTTCCTGGACACGGACAAGCACCGCCTGACGAAAAAAGAGATCCTCGTTTCCGTCAAGAACCTGCTGGCCGAAAGCCGGGCCCGNNGCCATCTATGCCTGCTCCGGTGCGGGGCTCTGGGAGGTTTTATCCCTGCCGGAGGCGCCACGCAGCCGCGTTGTCTTCGACGCCAACCCCTTCGTCCGGCCCCTGTCCCTCATTTTGGATGAATTCCACAAGCTGATCGCATTCCTCGTCGACCGTCGCGAAGCCAAATGGTACGAAATCTTTATGGGCGAGATCACGCTGCTCGACGAAATGAAGACGGATGTCCCCAAGAAAGTCAAAGGCGGCGGAGAGCGGGAGGAGGCGCGGCGCATGGAACGGCACGTCGACGCCGCGGTCCATGACCATTATAAAAAAGCCGCCCAGAAAACATTCGACATTTTCAAGAAGAACGGTTTCCACGGCTTCGTCCTGGGCTGTCCCGAAAACCTCGTCGGCGAGATCGAACCGGTCCTGCATCCCTACGTCCGGGAACGGCTCAAGGGCTGGCTGCGGGCCAAGCCCTCCGATTCCCCCGACGGCATCCTGAAGGAAGTCATCTCCCTGGAACGGGCCCTTAAGACATCGGAAGAGGAGGGCCTCATCAAGAAGCTGGCCGGCGAGCTGGAAAAAGGCGGCCGGGCCTGCTCCGGCCTCAAAGAAAGCCTGCGGGCCCTGAACCAGGGCGAGGTCCAGACCCTGATCGTGTCCCGCCATTTCGCCGCCCCCGGGAAATATTGCCCGCGCTGCAGGCTCCTCTACACCGAAGGGGAGCTCAAGTGCCCGTCTTGCGAACGCAAGACGTCCGCCGTCATGGATGTGGTGGACGAGGCCATCGAAGCGGCCATGGGTCGGGACGGGGCGGTGAAACACATCACTCCACCGTCTAAGCTCGAACACTATGGGAGCATCGCCGCGCTGCTGCGATACAAGCCCTAAGAGACGGGCGCATCCGCATTTCCCGCGAAAAAGTGGGAAGTGTGGGGACGGACCCCGTTTTTATTTATCGCCGCTCAGTCCGACGGCCTTCTCCAGCGCGGCCAGGGCCACGGCGTAGTCGAACAAGGCCTGGGTGTAGTTGGTCCGGGCTTCGCTCAAGGCGACGCGGACGGAGCTGACGTCCAGATTCGTGGCCAGCCCCTCCTGGAAGTTGAGCTCGGCGATGCGCACGGATTCGACCGCCTCCTCGACGTTCTTCTCCAGGGACTGCAGCGACTCGCGGGCTTGGGCCAAGTCGAGGATGGCCGTATGGACGTCCAGCCGGACCTTGGCCTGGAGCCCCTTCTGGGTGAACTCGAGCTGTTTGAGGACCGCCTCGGCCTCCGCGGCCTTGGCCTGGTGGACAAACCCGTTGAAAATCGGGACATTCAGAACCAGGGAAAACGTATAGTAGCTGTCCCAACCCGCACCGCCGAGCTTGAGCGCGTTGGACCAGTAGTTGTATTGCCCGCCGACGGCCAGGGTCGGGAGATACGCCGCCCGGGCCATCTTCAGCATCTCCGAGGCCATCAGCTTCTGGTAGTTGAGCTGGCTCAGCTCCGGACGCATCGTCAGGGCCTTGGCCACGTTCGTGTCCGTGTCCGCTTCGACCGCTTTATAGGAGAGCTCGCCTTGGATCTCGATCGCCTGCTTCAAATCCAGGCCGAGGAGCGTCTTGAGGCCGAGCTCGGCGGTGTTCATTCCGTTGCGGGCGCGNNTCATTGGAGACCTCGACCAGTTTCCGGGCCAGAAGGTACCCGTAAAAAGCCTTCTTGACGTCATAGACCGTCTCCTGCCTGGTTTGGCGGATGGATTCCCGGGTGGATTCGAGATTGAGGTTGGCTGTCCGGTAGCCCGACATCAGGCGGCCGCCGGCGTAGAGCGGCAGGCTGAAATTCAGGGCCAAGGCGTAGGTCCGGGTGAAGTCCATCTTGATGGTCTGGGGGGCCATCCCGGGGAAGAACGATGGGAAGGTGATGCTGAAGACCTTTTTATCCAGGATATCCGTGCCCTGGGCGTTGACGCTGGGGAAGAACCCGGCCACGGCTTCGCGCACGGAGGCCGAGGCGCCCGCCTCTTTGGCTTTTTCGGCCAGGTAGATAGGGTTCTGCAAGAGGGCCAGCCGGATGCTTTCGTCGAGGGTTAGGACGAGCTTGTCTTCCGCTTTGAGGGCCGCGGCGGCGGCGGAAAATCCGGCCAGGATCAATACCGCGGCCAGGGCGCGTCGGGTGGTAGCCATTTCTCTCTCCTTATGATGAAACCGCCTCGTAATTAGAATATATTATTAAGCCCATAAACTGAACTGCGGAAGATAATTTGAACTCCGTCTAAAAAACCTTAAAATGGAGTCGTGAGACGAAATCGACTGTCCGCGATCACCGCAACGGCCGCGCTCGTCTTGATTGGCGCAGCCGGCCGGACCGCTTCGCGGCCGACCGCAGATAAATGGGACGTCCAGATCACCGTCGAGTGTGACGGGCAGTACGGTCTGGAAGCGGGCGAGACCCGCTTCGACGGCCAGTATGCCTTCACCAGCCAGTGGGTCGGGCTGATGGAGAGGGATGACGAGGATTTCCTCCTCATCCACAAAAGCGTGGAATTGGAGCGCTGGAAGGCCGGGGAAAAAGCCTCACGGCCGGGCCGTATCGACCTCCTCCGAGCCGAGTATTTCGACGAGAAGCCCGAGCTGCGGGTCAATTATATATTAAGCAAAGACGGCTTTTTGGAAATCGCCCTGACCGTACTGGGCTTCGAAGTTCCTCGGCTGGATTCTCCGGACACCTTCCGGCTGGCCCTGCCCTGCTCGGCCGAGGACGGCACAGCGCCGGCCGGAATCAAGTACGGCGCCTATGTGACCGAGGGATCGAACCGCGTCTACCTTGACGAATCCGCCATCGCCAAGACGACCGAAGTCAAGAAATTCTCCTGGACCTGGAAATGGCGGACCTGNNCTGGATCCCGAAGCAGGACCAGAGCGTGCTGATCTTCAATACCCACAAGGCCGTCGTCACCGTCGCCATGACTCCGCACCAGGAAGACGGTCGGCCTAAGCCCGAGGGTGGAACCGGTCGTAGACCTTCCGCAGCCGGTCGCGGGTGACGTGGGTGTAGATCTGCGTCGTCGTGATCTGGCTGTGCCCGAGCATGAGCTGGACGGACCGTAGGTCGGCCCCCCGCTCCAACAAATGCGTGGCGAATGTATGGCGCAGGACGTGGGGATGGATCTTCGCTTCGAGCCCCGCCTTTCGGGCATAACTCTTCAGCGTCTTCC
>PMCY01000271.1:0-2270 GCA_003154255.1 Candidatus Aminicenantota bacterium
ACCCTGACAATGAATTGCGTCGATCTCAACAGCCTCTATGCCCTGGACGCGGCCTGCCTGTCCCAGATCGCCGTACTCCTCGGCCGGCGCGACGAAGCCGACATATACCAGGCCGAATATGAGCGGATGCGTGAGCTTATCAACGACCAGCTCTGGAATTCCCGGGAGAATTTCTATTACGACCGCTATTGGGACGGCCATTTTTCCACGCGCAAAGCCGCCTCCAATTTTTACCCTCTGCTGGCCCGCATTCCCAGCGAGCGCCAGGCCCTCCTCATGCTCAAGCATCTCTTCGTCAACCGCAAGGAATTCTGGGGCGACTATGTCATCCCCTCGATTTCGCGTGACGATCCGGCATTCAACGATCCCAAGAACCCGGAGCGCCAGTACTGGCGCGGGACGATCTGGCCGCCGACGAACTATCTCGTCTACCAAGGACTCAAAGCTTACGGCTTCGACAACGAGGCTTCCGATTTCGCCGCCAAGAGCGCCCAGCTCTTCATGCGCACCTGGACCAATTTCCAGCTCTGCCCGGAGAACTTCCACCCCCTGACGGGCGAAGCCGCCGGCCAGCGCTTCCAAAGCTGGGGACCGCTTTTCGTCCTCCTGGGCGTCGAGGAATATCTCGACTTCACGCCTTGGGAAGGGTTCCGCTTCGGCATTCTTTTCCCCGAGCAGAAGGGAACTTTGATGCATGCCACGATCCAGGGCCGCGAATACAACGTCGAGATCGCGCCCAAGCGAGTCCGGCTTTATGAGGACGAACGGGAGATTTTCAACGTCGACGGCGGCGCGGTGGTCCGGCATTTTCTCTATAACGAAAACGAGGTGGCTTTCGAAATCAAGGTCATCCGGACACGCACGGTCGATCTTCATTTTCTGCGCAAGGGAAAATACCAGATTCTCATCGATAACCAGCTCAAGCAGGTTTTGCGGGGCCGCACGGCATCCTTCGACGTTCCCGACGGGAACCACTCCGTTTTGATCCAGCTTCTTGAAACGCTGGACGATTGAACCGCCGGGCGGACCCGTTTTCCTCGTTCCGGACCGGGAGGCGACTTCCGCCATGCGGCTGCGCCGCGAGGCCGAATGGGAATTGCAAATATTATGTAACTTTTTCGCCCCGGCCGCGTATTGTGTCAATGGAAGCCAGGCCGACGGTCATTTCTCTGTCCGGAGACCCGGCGGCTATTCAAGGAGCAGAGCATGACGAAGCATTGCGGCCTCGCCCTCTCCGGACTGGCGATCCTGTTCGTCTGGGCCGCCCACCCGGTGTACGGTCAGGCGCCGCGCCCGGAAACCGATATTGAAACGCTAAAAAAGACCGCCCCGCGCGTCTTTATCGATTGCGGATCCTGTGATCTCGACTACATCAAAACCGAGGTCACTTTCGTCAACTACGTCCGTGACCGCAAAGAAGCCCAGGTCCATGTTCTCATCACGACCCAGACGACGGGAAGCGGCGGACAGGAATACCTGTTGAGCTTTCTCGGCCAGAACGAGTTCCAGGGCCTCGACGACACCGTCCGCTATTTTTCCAACAAGACCGACACCGACGACGAGACCCGCCGCGGCCTGGTCAACGCCCTGAAGATCGGGCTGGCCGGCTACGCCGCGCAGACGCCCATCGCGGCCCGTCTGGCCGTCGATTACGAGGCCCCGCCGCAAACCGCGGCCGGAGTCGACCGCTGGAAGAATTGGGTCTTCAGCCTCAGCGGAGACGGGTACTTTCAGGGAGAGCAATCGACCTCGTCCAATTACTGGGGGCTGAACCTGTCGGCCAACCGCATCACGCCCGACATCAAGATCCGCATGGGAGTCTCAGGCAGCTTCAACAGCAACCGCTATGATTATGAGGGAGTGACGACGAAGAGCACCCAGGAGAACTACACCTTCAACGGGTTGACCGTTTGGAGCCTGGGCGAACACTGGTCCGCCGGGGTCGCCCTGGACGTCTACTCGTCGACCTATGAAAACACGCAGATCAGCATCCGGCCCTCGCCGGCGGTCGAATTCAACGTCTATCCCTATTCCGAGTCCTCCCGGCGCCAGCTCCGCTTCCTCTATAAGATCGGCCTGCAGGATGTCCGCTATCGCCAGGAGACGATCTATGACAAGACGCGCGAAACGCTGTTCAACGAATCCCTTTCCGTGACCCTGGACGTCAAGGAAAGATGGGGCAGCGTCTCGACGTCCCTGACGGGACTTCATTATTTCCACGATTTCACCAAATACGACCTGACCTTGTTCGGAAGCGTCAACCTCAACCT
>PMCY01000271.1:2281-8153 GCA_003154255.1 Candidatus Aminicenantota bacterium
ATCTTTACCAATGTCGTCAACCCCCGATTCGGCTCGAGCGGCGGCAGCGGCGGCATCAACATCGTCATGAATTAGGAAGATGCCCATGATTTCATCGCGCCCGCAAAAGCGCCTCCGTCTCTCGATCGCCGCCGTTCTCCTGATCTTGGCCGGGATCGGCGCCGCGCCGGTCGCGGCAGGCCAAAACGCCCCTCCGGTTCCGGAAGCCCGGCCGAACCGCCCCCTCGTGTTCATCGATGGTCCGGGCTTCGACGCCAAGACCCTGGCCGAAGAGCTGCCCTTCGTCCGCCTCGTCGACGCGTCGGGAGAGGCCCAGGTCCTGGTCGCCACGGAGGAGGGACCGGATGGCCTGCGGATCGTGTTTCGCGGCCGGGGCGAATTCGAAAAGAACGAAAACACCCTTATCTGCCGCTCCGAAGCGGGCGAGCTGGCGGAGGCCTTCCGCCGCAGGGTCGCCCAGACGATCAAGCTGGGCCTGCTGCGGTACGTCTCCAAGACCCCGGCCGCCGGCCGGGTCCATGTCCGCCTCCTCGATACGGTCAAGCCGACGGCCGTCATCGATCCCTGGAACTTCTGGGTCTTCAGCGCGGGGGTCGATGCGTTTCTCAATGGCGAGCAATCGTATCGCAGCGAAATGTGGATGGGAAACGTTTCCGCCGGCCGGGTCACGCCGCAATGGAAGATGCGGTTCGGGCTGACCGGCAATTACCAGGTCAACGCCTATTCTCTGGAAGACTTCAATTATCGGAGCACGTCCAACGGCAAGTCCTTCAACGGGCTCGTCGTCCGCAGCCTGGACGAACATTGGTCCGCGGGTGCCCAGATCCAGATTCAGAGCAGCACTTTCAACAATACCCGCTGGAGCGTCTTCCCCCGGCCGGCCGTCGAGTTCGATCTCTTTCCCTATTCCGAGTCGACCAAGAAACAGCTGCGGTTCCTTTATTCGATCGGGCCCACGTTCGTCCGCTACCGCGAAGAGACGATCTATGATCAGCTCCGCGAGACGCTGTTCAGCGAGTCGCTGACCGCGTCACTGGAGCTGAAGCAGCCATGGGGATCGATCAGCACGGCCCTCGAGGGCTCGCATTATCTCGGCCACGCCGACAAATACCGGGTCGAGCTCAACGCCGGGCTTTCCGTCCGCCTCTTCGAGGGAATGAACTTCAACATCCAGGGCAGCGGCTCGCGCATCCATGACCAGCTGGGCCTGCCCAAGGGCGGCGCGACGTACGAGGAAGTCGTTCTGCAGCGCAAACAGCTGGCCACGAGCTTCCAGTATTATTTCTCGGTCGGATTCAGCTATTCCTTCGGCTCGATCCGCAGCAACGTCATCAATCCGCGGTTCGGAACCGGGAACGGCGGGATGTCGATCCACATGTCCATGTAGAGGCATGTGGAACGTTCAGGCAACAAAAAAGTCGGCGGGTCAATTCATTTCGCCGCGCTGTTCGTGCTCGATTGATCGAAAGGCGATTCGAGAAACCCGGTTGAAGACGTGCAGTTCGGAATAAGCCGCGTATCACCCGCCGAGATTTTTATAAAGACGATAATGCGTACATCCCGTCCGCGCTTCGGGCTTTGATTAGCAAAGAGATCGCTCACATTACGGCGATGTGGACGGCGGCGGCCCCGAACATCAGGCGGCGGAAGATGACTCGGGAGAAGCCCGCGGCCTTGAGGATGCCGGCCAATTCCTCGGCCGGATAGAATTCCGATATGGATTCCGAAAGATAGCCGTACCCTGCGTGCGCGCCCGAGAGGCGCCGCCCGACGGGCGGGACGAATGTCCGGACATAAACGCGGAACAGAAAACGCACCGGACGGAAGCGCGGCTGGCTCGTCTCCAGATTGACGAAGCGGCCGCCCGGCCGTAGAGCCCGGTGAAATTCGCTGAAGGTTGCGATCAGCGCGGCCCGCGACAGGCTGAGGTTGCGGGTGGCGAAAGCCACGGTGACCAGATCGAAAGCGGCGTCCGGAAAGGGCAGGCGGGCGGCGTCGGCCAAGACGAATTCGAAGCCGCCTTCCGCCGGCTGCCGGGCGGCGGAGAGATCCAGCATGGGCCTGCAGAAATCCAAGGCCACGATCCAGGTGCCGGACGGCGCGCCCCGGCTGAGCTCGCGGGCCATGTCCCCGGTCCCGCTGCAGACGTCAAGCCACCGCGAACCGCCGCTCCGCGCTGCGGCCCGAGCCGCCCGGCGCCTCCAGAAAACGTCCAGTCCCAAGGTCAGGACATGGTTCACTCGCTCATAAGTCGGGGCCAGTCGGCTGAAGATCTCGCGCAGGACGGGGAGCATGTTCTCTTGTTCCGCTTTCGGGAAATCGATACTATATCATCTTCGTGCGATGGACAACCGCAGATGAATACAAAGGAGAACGACCATGAGCCTGACCCATTCCCGACGCGATTTCCTGAGGACGGGCGCCGCTTTCGGCGCGGCCGCCCTGGCCGGAGGACGTGAGCTGATCGGGGCGCCCGGCCAGGCCCCCGGAACGGCCGGGATGCGCGTCGTTTCATCCGGCAACGGCCTGCGGGCCACGGACAAGGCCATGGAGATGCTGCGGACCGGGGCGGATCCCCTGGACGCCGTCATCGCCGGCGTCAATATCGTCGAGAATGATCCCGAAGACATGTCCGTCGGCTACGGCGGCCTGCCCAACGAGGACGGCGTGGTCGAGCTCGACGCCTCCGTCATGCACGGCCCGACCCATTCTTCGGGCGCCGTGGCCGCCATCCAGGACATCAAAAATCCAAGCCAGGTGGCCAGGCTGGTCATGGAGCGGAGCAACCATTGCCTGATCGTAGGCGAAGGCGCCTTGCGGTTCGCCCTGGCCCACGGGTTCAAGAAAGAAGTCCTGCTGACCGATAAGGCCCGCGAGCTGTGGCTGCAGTGGAGGGAGAACCTGTCCGAACGGGACAACTGGCTGCCGCCCCAATCCAAGAAATTTCCCGGCGAACTGCAGGCCTATGTCATGACCTACGGAACGATCAACTGCATCGCCCTGGACGCCAAAGGCGACTTATCCGGAGTCACGACAACGAGCGGACTGTCCTGGAAAATCGCCGGCCGGGTCGGCGATTCCCCGATCATCGGGGCCGGGCTCTATGTCGACAACGCCATCGGCGCGGCCGGGTCGACCGGATTCGGCGAAGCCAACATCCAGACGCTGGCCAGCTACCAGATCGTTCAATTCCTGGGCCAGGGGATGTCCCCCGAGCAGGCTTGCCTCAAGATGCTGGAGCGGCTGGCCGACAAGGTCAAGCTCAACCCGCGGCTGCGGCGCCCGGACGGACGCCCCAATTTCGGCATGAATTATTACGCCTTGAACCGGAAAGGGGAGTTCGGCTCGGCGTCGTTCACCGGTCCGACTCAGTATGCCGCCCACGATGGGACAAAGAACGCCCTGCGGCCGGCGGCGTATCTTTATAAATCCTAGAACTTTTCCCCGGCTTCAGCGCCGCTTCTCGACGACAAAGGCGGGAAACCCGGCTTCGGCCAGCCTGCGGGACAGAAGAGTCGCTGCGTTCCGGTCGGCCGCCCGCAGGCGGACGCGATAGAAGGACCGCCCTTCCAAAGTGAAGGTTTCGGGCGAGGCCGGGCCGAACTCGTTCTTCAGCCGCGTTTCGAGTTCCCGGGCACTCTCCTCGCGGAGAAAGGAGCCGACCTGGACCCGATACTCCGGCTCAGCCGGCGCGGGGGAATCGGACAAAATCTCCAGGCGAACAGGGGCAGTCCCCATCCCGACCATGTCGATGGCCCGCGCCGCGGCCAACGACAGATCGATGATCCGCCCCTCGATGAACGGACCGCGGTCGTTGATCCGGACCACCGTCGATTTGGCGTTGTCCAAATTGACGACCCGCACGCGCGTCTCGAAAGGCAGGCTTTTGTGGGCCGCCGTCATAGCATACATATCGTAGATTTCCCGGCTGGAAGTCGGCTTGCCCTGGAAGTCGTCGCCGTACCAGGAGGCGAAACCGGTCAAAGCGTGCTCCGCCGCCGAGGAAATAGCTGGACTGAGCGCTGGCGGCGCGGCGCGGCGGATGCAGAACGCCGTGGCCAGCAAAGCCGTCAAAAGCCAAACCGGTTTCCCGGCATGGAGGGAGCCGCTTTTCATCATTTTTTTCGTCCAGGGCCATCATAGTCCTAAACCGCTTTGAAGGATATCGTCTCCCTTGGTGAAAAGGGGGGGCAAATTCCTCTCTTTTGTCTCACCTTCTGGGGTGAGTTTTTCGACCCTCGGGCTAGTCCCAAGCGCTTGACCCAAGTAGAAAACCTAGATTAAAATACAAATAGCGAGGGAAAGCACCATGCGGCGATGGATCAGTACACTTAGCGCGATCGCCTTCGCGTCGGCTTCGCTCTCCTTTGCCTTGGAATCACAAGTCCGCCAGCGCATCGTCCTGGAAGTTTCCGCCGGCGGAGCGCTGGGCGTTTCCGGAAATCCCCGGCCTCTGATCATCGGCCCGGGGGCCGCGTCCGGCGCGTTCTTAGGTGCCGCCGACGGCTCCACCGAGCTTTACTATTCCTCAACCGTCGGACGAGGAACCCGGCGCGTGATCGTGGTCCAATGGGAAAGCGGAGATGCCGCGCCGGCTGGATGCGTCCTGCGCCTGGCCGCGAAGCCGGCGGGCGGCGGCCCGGAGGGTTCAAGCGGGGGAGAAATCATTCTATCCGGTGATCCGCGGGTGTTGATTGCAGGCATTGGGAGTTGCGCCACCGGCCTTCGGCCCGGCGAAGGGGCAGCGCTTTTTTATCATCTGAGCGTCGTGAACCCGGCCTTGCTCTCGTCCGGCGAAACAAAAACCGCGACCATTATCTTCACGTTGATGGACGCAATCTAGGCCCCGTTCTCAGCGTCGCTTGGCCGGCGGGACGGGTGCGGCATCGACACCTCGAGCTCGCAGTATACTCAGGGTATTTTCCGCTGATCGGGTGTCGGGACAGGGGATAATCACCCGATAAAGCGTTCGACCGGCCGAAACGATTGTGCGGACCTTGGCCTCCGGGCAGAGATCGGCGATCGAGCGGCGCATTTTCTCGGCCAGGCCCGGCTTCGAGAAGACCCCGGCTTGAAGAAGGACCGTCCCACGGGAAGTCGCCGCGGAGGGAGCGGACGGTTTGGCCGGCCTGGGGGCAGGGAGGATTCCGCCGCGCTGTTCTTGTCCTACGACGATCTCTCCAGCATCGACGAATTGGATCTCTCTCCGGCGATGGAGAACGCGGATATTCGATTCGGCCGTCCGGCCCGGCTGGACGTCGACGGAAATCGCCGGTTTTTCCGAATCCGTGAACTCGGGTAGATCTTCGGAATCGACGGCCAGGATCCAGCGTCCGGGCCGCAAGTCCTCGAAACGAAAGTTCCCGTCGTCGTCGCTGACCTGGCTATAGACCGTGCCGTCCCGGCGGGCTTCGACGATCGTGCCGCCCAGGCCGGACGGAATAGTGTCGCCGCCCGTCTTGTCTTTTTCCTCCCCGGGGACCAAAATGATCCGCCCTTCGATGCCGCCCGGGCGGGCCACGGCGATCTCGACCGTCTTTTCAGCCTGGCCCTCCACGGAGACGCTCAGGGGGGCGTCTTGCAGAGGGACCCGGCCGGCGCTGGCGGACTTGGGCTCGACGCTTAAATAGTAGGTGTCGGGTTTGACGCCGTGGAAAACGAAACCGCCCCGTTCATCGGTCAGCGCGATCAGGTCATTGGCTTTGACCAGGACGTGGTCCAGACCGCGGCCGGGAATCTCGGCGTCGAGAACCCGACCGCTGAGCTTGCCTATGTCCGATCGTCTGCCGACAGGCAGCCGGAGCGGAATGGTATATTCGAAGGAAACCATTGTGTTCCGTAAACCGCCCCCGCCTGGAAGGGACGCATCGAA
>PMCY01000264.1:0-3340 GCA_003154255.1 Candidatus Aminicenantota bacterium
TACGTGGGCGGCGCGGGCCTGGCGCGCGGCTATCTCCGCCGGCCCGAGCTCACGGCCGAGCGTTTCATCCCCAACCCGTTTCCCGGCACGCCCGGCCCGCGGCTTTATCGGACCGGCGACCGGGCCCGGTTTCTGCCGAATCGAGACATCGAATACCTGGGCCGCGTCGACGACCAGGTCAAAATCCGCGGTTTTCGCATCGAGCTGGGCGAGATCGAATCCGTGTTGTGCCGGCATCCGGCCGTGCGCGAAGCCTCNNTTTCCGGAGGTGGGCGCCCTGCGCGAACATCTCAAGAAGAAATTGCCCGAATACATGGTTCCGGCGGTATTCATGTTTCTGGAGAAATTGCCGCTGACCAATAACGGCAAAATCGACCGCAAGGCGCTGCCCGTCCCCGAACAGCATCGGCCCGATCTGGGAGAGCGGTTTGTCGCCCCTCGGACGCCGGCGGAAAAAACGCTGGCCCGCATCTGGTCAAACGTCCTGCGGTTGGAGAAAGTGGGGATCGACGACAACTTTTTCGGGCTGGGCGGCGACTCCATCTTGAGCATCCAGGTCATCTCGCTTGCGCGGCGCGAAGGACTGAAGCTGACGCCGACGCTTTTATTCAAGAAACAGACGGTCCGCGAGCTGGCCGAGGCGGCCGGAACGGCGGACGCTCCGGAGTCCAAAGAGGAGGCGGCATCCGGTGAAGCCCCCCTGACTCCGATCCAGCGCTGGTTTTTCGAACAGCCCCTGAAAGAGCCACAGCATTACAACCAGGCTTTTTTGCTGGAGCCGGCCGAGAAGCTCGATCGCCGCTTGTTGGAGAGCGCACTCGCGGAGGTGAGCGGCCATCACGATGGCTTGCGTCTGCGTTACGCGCGCCGGGCGGACGGTTGGCGCCAAAGCTATTCTCCTTCCCCGGAGCCGGCGCCGCTGAGCTGGGTGGAGCTTCCTCCGGGGCCGGAAGAGGAGATGGCGCGGACCATGGAGTCGCTGGCCGAGTCCGCGCAAAGCCGCCTCGATCTGGAGAACGGGCCCCTGTGGCGGGCGGTGTATTTCGATCGGGGTCCCGACCGGTCGGACCGGCTGCTTCTCGTGGTCCATCATCTGGCGGTCGACGGCGTTTCCTGGCGTCCGCTGCTGGAAGACCTGGAAACCGCCTACCAGGAGCTCCGGGCCGGGCGGAGCGTTAAGCTCCCGGCCAAAACCGCGTCGTTCAAGACGTGGGCGGAGCGGCTTGGAGAGCTGGCCGAAAAAGGATCCCGGTTGGATGAATCGTCCTTCTGGGAGACGGTCACCGCTGCGCCGCCGGTGACGCCGGCGATCCTGTCGCCCGGCGATCCCGAAGCGGCCGCCGGGAATACCGAAGGCTCATCGGTGACGTTGAAGGTTTCGCTCGGCGTCGAGGAGACGCGGGCCTTGATCCAGGACGTCCCGGCCGTTTACAACACTCAAATCAATGATGTGCTGTTGACGGGGCTGGGACGCGCCTGGCAGCGGCTCAGCGGCAGCCGCGCGTTGTTCACGAACCTGGANNGAAAGCGATTGGGAACCCGGCCAGGCCCTGAAATCGGTGAAGGAACAGCTCCGCCGAATTCCGGGCCATGGCATCGGATACGGGATTTTGCGCTATCTGACCGCGAAGACGGACCTCGCCGCGCGGCCCGAGCCGGCGATGATCTTCAATTATCTCGGTCAGTACGACCGGATTCTGACGGGATCGAAATTGTTCCGCATGGCCCGCGAAAACAGCGGGCCCTGGCATAGCCCCCGGCAGCGCCGGCGGTATCTTCTGGAAATAAACGGCCTCGTCAGCGATGGGCATCTGGATCTGGCCTGGACCTACAACCCCGGCCTCACCCCGGAGGCCGTCATACGGAAATTCGCGGACGAGTTCATCGCGGCCCTGAAGGAATTGATCCGCCATTGCCAATCACCCGGCGTGGGCGGACGCACGCCTTCGGATTTTCCGCTGGCGGGATTGAGCCAGACGGCGCTGGACGGCCTGTTGAGAGGCCGGCGCGACGTCGAGGACATTTACCCGCTTTCCCCGATTCAAATGCTCTTCTACTCGGCGAACCCGGGCGCCGTACAATCCGCGTTCGACCAGTGGCATTGCACTCTGCGCGGCGAATTGAATGCGGAGGCTTTTCAGAAAGCCTGGCGGGAAACGCTGCAAAGGCATCCCATCCTGCGGACGACGATCCACGACGAGGGGTTGCCTGAACCGGTTCAGATCGTCCACCGAGAGGTCCAGCCGGTTTGGACCGTCGAGGATTGGCGGAAGGAATCTCCCGCGGAGCGGGCCGAGCGCTGGTCCGGCTTTTTGGAACAGGATCGCGCCCGCCCGTTGATGCTGACCGAAGCGCCGGTGATGCGCTTCGCCCTCATCCGCTGGGACGACCAGACATGGAAGTTCCTCTGGAGCATCCCGGCCCTCCTGCTTGACGGGTGGTCCTGGCCGGTGGTCTTTCAGGATGTCGGCCGGCTCTACGAAGCTTACTCCGGCCAGGACTCGCCGCCGCTCGAGCCCGTCCGGCCTTACCGCGATTACATCCGTTGGCTGGGCGCACATTCGTTCGATGAAGCGCGGGAGTTTTGGCGCGCGTCCCTGGCCGGCTTCCGGGAGCCCACTCCGCTGCCGCATGACGCCCCCGACCCGGCTGCCGACGGCGAACGCTACCTGGAGATCCGGCTGCCCCTCTCGGCGGAGACGACCGGCGAGCTGCAAACCGCCGCCCGCCGGCTGCAGATCACTCTGAGCACGCTTGTGCAGGGCGCTTGGGGGCTTTTGCTGGGCCGCCAAAGCGGCCGATCGGACGTGGTCATCGGCGCGGCATTCGCCGCCCGGCCGGCGGACCTGCCCGGCGTCGAATCCATCGTCGGTCCCTTCGTCAACAATTTGCCGGTCCGCATTTCCATCCGTCCGGATGCGGTCGTGGGCGATTATTTGCGCGGGCTGCAGGCCCGGTCGCTGGAGCTGAGCCCCTTCCAATTCACTCCCCTCATGGAGATCCAAAGCCTCAGCGAAGTGCCCTGGCGGCATCGGCTGTTCGACAGCTTGATCGTCTTTCAAAACTATGCCGTCGGCGATGCGGCCCGGCGCCTCGGCGGCGGCGTCGAAATCTCGGATTTTACGGGACCCCTGCACACCCACTATCCGCTCATGCTGGTGGCGGAGCCCGGAGCGGCGCTGGGATTGACGCTGGTCTATGATCGGCGGAGCTTGGCCCGCGCCACGGCGGAGAGCTGGGGGCGGGACGTGGTGATGCTGCTGGAACGGATGCCCGCGCACTTGGAAAAGCCGCTGGCCGAGCTGCTGTCGCCGCTGTCGCCTCCCCCCGCCGGCGCGCG
>PMCY01000264.1:3396-3779 GCA_003154255.1 Candidatus Aminicenantota bacterium
CTCGTGCAAATGCACGCCCGGCTGCGGGAGATCCTGAAAATCGATCTTCCGATCGTGTCGCTGTTCGAACATCCCACCGTCCGTTCCCTGGCGCGGCACCTGGCCCGGGCCGACGGTCCGGCCCCCGAAGCGGGCCGGGACTTNNCACTTATGAATGAAGAACAATTTGAAGGCATCGCCATCATCGGCATGACCGGCCGGTTCCCCGGCGCGGAAAGCGTCGAGGAATTCTGGGCCAACCTCGTCGCGGGCAGGGAAAGCATCACGTTTTTCAGCGATGCCGAGCTGGCGGAGTCCGGCCTGGACCCCGAGGCCCTCCGGCGCCGCGGCAAATACATCCCGGCCCGCGGAGTTCTGAAGGACGCGGATTGCTTCGACGCCGC